>JAATFK010000658.1 GCA_015655225.1 Solirubrobacterales bacterium
CGCACGAGCGGGTCGCCGTGCTCGTCGATCACGATCTCGCCGGAGCCGTGGTCGTGCGAGACGCCGTGCCACGAGGCCATGAACGGGAGCTTGAACAGCTCCTCGCGCTGGCTGCGGCCGTCGGTGAACGCCGGCTGGGAGGCCCACGTGCCGGGGCTCAGCGTGAGCGACTCGACGAGGAACCCGACGTCGCTCTCGCAGTGCGTCAGGTCGAACGAGGCGGCCGACTGGATCTGGCCGCTCCACGCCTCGACCGGCTCGTCGTAGACGCCGGTGACGATCCAGCCGGGGTGCACCCGCAGGTGTCTGCCGGCGGCCGGGCCGCCCAGCTCCGAGCGCAGCAGCAGCGCCGGCGACTCGATCCCGCCGCAGGCGACGACGACCGTCGGAGCCTCGACGCGCAGCCGGGTGGACGAGCCGTCGGGGTGCGTGGCGACGCCCTCCACGCCGCTCGCGCGGCCGGCCTCGTCGGTCAGGACCCGCTCGACCTGGACGCCGACGACGAAGCGGGCGCCCTCGGCCGCCGCGTCCTCCAGGTACGTTCTCAGCGTCGAGCGCTTGCAGCCGCGCAGGCAGCCGTTGTTGCAGGCGCCGCAGAAGGCGGGGTCGTCGTCGAGCGAGGCGTTGCGCGGCAGCCGCTCGTGGGCGAAGCCGAGCGCCGAGAGGCCGGCGACCATCCGCTCGGTGTTGCGGTTGAAGCGGGTCGCCTCGGTGTTGACGTTGAGACGGTCCCAGACGAGGTCGACGCAGCGGTCCCACTCCTCGCCGTCGAGTCCCTCCAGCCCCATCGCCGCCCACGCCTCGCGGATCGCGTCGGGCGTTCTGAGCGAGACGAGCGAGTTGATGACGGTGCCGCCGCCGAGCGTCGAGCCGGCGAGCAAGCCGACCTCGCCGTGCTCGGACCAGCCGAGGCCGCCGCCGAGGAACATCCGCGAGCCACTCGCGTCGAGCGGGACGAAGTCCGACTCGTTGTAGTACTGGCCGGCCTCCAGGACGATCACCGAGCGGCCCGCCTGCGCGAGGCGGGCGGCGATCACGGAGCCGCCAGCGCCGGAGCCGACGACGACCACGTCGGCCGAGAGGGTCGCCTCCTCGCCGGTCACCTCGGTGATCGGGAGCGTCTTCGGCGCCTCCTCGGGGGAGGGCGGCGTGACGGTCGCGCCGGGGAAGCCGATCGCCTCCCAGACGGGGTTGCGGCCGTGCTCGTCGTAGGAGCCGACGAGCATCCCGTAGAGCATCGTCGTGAGCTGCTTGACGGCGAAGCGGCCGGGCAGGGACGCGTCGCCGGCCTCCAGCAGGCGCAGGGTGCGGGCATCGAGGTCGAGCGCGCCGAAGCCCTCCTCCGCGAGCAGGTCGAGGAGGTCCTCGACCGGTCTGCGCACGTGGGGCCGCAGGCCCGGCAGCTGCTTCGCGACGGCGGCGACGAGGCCGCGCTCGCGCGCGCCGAGGCGCAGCAGGTCGCCGGCCGGCCCGGGGTCGTTGCTCGGCAGCGCCGGCATCAGCGTGTCGCAGACGGCGTCGAGCGTGCTCGCGCGACGGTCGTCGAGGGCGGGGGCGGTCGGCTCGGTCATGCGCGTGGTCCCTTCTGGTCGCGCCCGCGGGTCGCGACGGCGTGCTGGTGAAGAACTGCTAGCCCCACAGGAGGGGGCGCTCCGTCGACAGGTCGACGTTGACGACCTTCGGCGCGCTGTACTCGCGCATCGTCTCGGCGCTCAGCTCGCGCCCGAAGCCGCTGTCGCCGACGCCGCCCATCGGGGCGCCGACCGGCAGGTCGAACCATCTGTTGACCCACACGATCCCGGCCTCCAGCCGGCGCGCGACGCGGTGCGCGCGGGCGAGGTCCCGCGTCCAGACGCCGGCGGCGAGGCCGTAGGGGCCGGCGTTGGCGCGCGCCACGGCGTCGTCCTCGTCGCGGAAGCGCTCCAGGACCGTGACCGGGCCGAAGATCTCGTCGCGCGAGCCGCTCGTGACGCCCTCGGCGTCGCGCAGCAGCGTCGGGCCGAGGTAGAAGCCCCCGTCGAGCGGCGCGGGCAGCGCGAGCGGGTGGCCGCCGACGAGCGGCTCGGCGCCCTCCGCGACCGCGCGCGCGACGCAGCCGAGCACGCGGTCGCGCTGGGCGGCGGAGACGAGCGGGCCGAACTGGGTCGCGGGGTCGAGCGCGTCGCCGACGACGATCCGGCGCGCGACCTCGACGAAGCGCTCGGCGAACGCGTCGTGCACGTCCTCGTGGACGAGCAGCCGCGAGGCCGCGACGCAGACCTCGCCGTTCGCCATGAAGATCCCCGTCAGCGCGTCGGCGACCGCCGCGTCGAGGTCGGCGTCGGCGCAGACGATCATCGCGCCCTTCCCGCCCAGCTCCATGATCGCGGGCGTCAGCACGCGGCCGGCGGCGGCCATGATGTGGCGGGCGGTCGCGCTGCCGCCGGTGAAGGTGATCTTCGCGACGTCGGGGTCGGCGACGAGCGCGGCGCCGACCTCGGGGCCGAAGCCGGTCACGACGTTGAGGACGCCGGGCGGGAGGATGTCCTCCATCAGGCGGGCGAACTCCAGCACGCTCGGCGAGGCGAACTCCGACGGCTTGACGACGACCGTGTTGCCGGTCGCGAGCGCCGGCGCGAGCTTGTTCGCGAGCGTGATGATCGGCGAGTTCCAGGGGATCAGCGCGGCGATCACGCCGAGCGGCTCGCGCACCGTGTAGACGAGGCTGTCGGGCGCCTCGATCGGGATCTGGTCGCCGCGCTGGTCGACGGCGAGCCCGGAGAAGTAGCGCAGGATCGCGGCGCAGGTCGGCACGTCGGCGACGGTCGCCTCGCGCAGCGGCCGGCCGTTCTCGGTCGCCAGCAGGCGCGCCCAGCGGGCCGGGTCGGCCTCCACCGCGTCCGCCATCTGCCAGAGCAGCTGCTGGCGCGTGGCGGGCGTCGTGCGCCGCCAGGACGGGAACGCGCGGCGTGCCGCCTGGACGGCGGCGGCGACCTGCTCCGCGTCGGCCTGCGGCAGGCGCGTCCAGGTCTCCCCCGTGCTCGGGTCGATCGCGTCGAAGTGCGCGACGGTCGCGATCTCCTCGCCGCCGATCCGCAGCGCGTAGGGCGCGTCGGGGGCGAACGGGTCGCGCAGGAACGGGACGGCGGAGACGGTCATCGCTCAGCGCGCCAGCACGTAGCCGGCGGACTCGCGGTCCCACGTCGTCGGCGTGACGCCGGCGTCGCGGAGGACCTGCTTGCGGATCTTGCCGTTCTCGGTCAGCGGCAGCTCGGCGACGAACTCGACGAAGCGCGGGATCGAGAAGTAGGTCAGGCGCGGCTCGCAGTGCTTCATCAGCGCGACCGGGTCGGGGGACGCGCCCTCGGCGAGCACGATCGCCGCCATCACCTCGTCCTCCGCCATCTCCGACGGCACCGCGTAGACCGCGACGGCCGAGACGTCGGGGTGCTCCAGCAGCGCACGCTCCACCTCGAAGGAGGAGATGTTCTCGCCGCGGCGCCGGATCGCGTCCTTCAGCCGGTCGACGAAGCGGACCCAGCCGTCGGGGTCGCGCACGACGCGGTCGCCGGTGTGAAACCAGAGGTTCTGCCACGCCTTCACGGTCGCCTCCGGCATCTGGAAGTAGCCGGTCGCGAACGCGTACGGGTGGCGGCTGCGGAGGACCAGCTCGCCGGGCGTGCCGTCGGGCACGTGGCCGTCGTTCTCGTCCACGACGCCGACCTCGAAGTCGTCGAGCTGGACGCCCATGAAGCCGGGGCGCTGCTGCTCGGGCGGGGCGCCGATCGGCGCGTTCGTCTCGGTCGAGCCGTACGCCTCGATCAGGCGGATCCCGAAGCGCTCGCGGAACGGCTCCAGCAGGTTCGTCGGCGTCGCCGGCGAGAGCGCGATGCGGACGCGGTGGGCGCGGTCGGCGGGGGTCGGCTCGCGATCCCAGAGGATGTTGATCATGGCGCCGAGCAGGTAGGTCACGGTCGCGTCGGACTCGACCAGCGTGTCCCAGAAGCGCGAGGCCGAGAATCTCGTGCCGACGACGAACGTCGCGCCGACGACGAGTGCCTGCACGAACGCGTTGATCGCGTTCGTGTGGAAGAGCGGCAGGCAGGTGTAGAGCACGTCGTCCTCGCGCAGCTCCAGCAGCTCGCCCATCACGATGCCCCAGTGGTAGAACTGGGCCTGCGGGCACTGGACGCCCTTCGAGAGGCCGGTCGTGCCCGAGGTGTAGAGGATCGCCGCCGTCGTGCCGGGGCCGACCGCCGCGGAGCGCTCGCGGGTGGGACCATCGCCCGTGAGCGGCGGCGCCGGCGAGACGGGCACGCCGCCCGCGGTCGCGGGAGCGGGCGCCGCGCCCTCGGGCTGGGCGAGGACCCAGACGCGCTCCAGCGCGCCGGTGTCCTCGATCGCGTCGAGGCGGTCGAGCAGCTCCGCGTCGGCGATCAGCAGCTTCGCCTCGGAGTTGACGAGCGTGTGCTGCAGCGAGGCGGCGCGCAGGGCGGTGTTGAGCGGGACCGCGATCGCGCCCAGCCAGGCGCAGCCGAGCACCGTCTCCAGCAGCTCGACGCGGTTGCCGGCGAGCAGCGCGACACGGTCGCCGGGCGCGATCCCGGCCTCCGCCAGGACGGCCGCCGCGCGGGCGGCGCCGCGCGCCACGTCGTCGTAGGAGCGGACGTCGGCGCCGAAGCGCAGCAGCGGCTTGGGGCCATGCGCCGCCGCCTGGCGCTCCAGCAGCGCCGGCAGCGTCTGCTCGGCGACCGGCAGGCCGCGCAGCGGGTGCTTCGGTCCCCAGGTGAGGTCGCTCATCCCCACAGCTCCGGACGCTCGCTGGAGAGGCGCATCGCGACCGCCTTCGGGACCGAGTACTCCAGCAGCGTCTCGGCCGACATCTCGCGGCCGTAGCCGCTCGCCTTGACGCCGCCGAGCGGCTGGCCGGGGACGAGGTCGAACCACGTGTTGACCCAGATCGTGCCGGCCTCCAGCGCGTCCGCGAAGCGGTGCGCACGGGCCAGGTCGCGCGTCCAGACGCCAGCCGCGAGGCCGAACTCGGTGCCATTCGCGCGGGCGATCACGTCCGCCTCGTCGCTCCAGGTCTGGACTGTCGTGACGGGCCCGAAGATCTCCTCGCGGGAGACGAGCGTGCTGCCGTCGGGGTCCTCCACGATCGCCGGCTCGTAGTAGAAGCCGTCCGCCTGGTCGCCGCCGAGCTGGCGGACCTTGCCGCCGGTGACGAGCGTCGCGCCCTGCGCCACGGCGCGCTCGACGTAGCCGGCGACGCGCTCGCGGTGAGCGGCGGAGACGAGCGGGCCGACCTGCGTCGCGGGGTCGAGCGCGTCGCCGATGCGGACCTCGGCGAGGCGCTCCGCGAAGCGGGTCAGGAACGGCGCGCGGATCGCCTCGTGGAGGAAGATCCGCGAGGCGGCGAAGCAGACCTGGCCGTTCTGGAAGGCGATCCCCATCAGCGCGTCGGCGACCGCCAGCTCGAGGTCGGCGTCCTCGCAGATCACGAAGGCGCTCTTGCCGCCCAGCTCCAGGATCGCCGGCGTGATCTGGTCGGCCGCGGCATGCAGGATGTGGCGGGCGGTCGGGATCCCGCCGGTGAAGGAGATCTTGTCGATGCCGGGGTGGGCGACGAGCGCGGCGCCCGCGTCGGGGCCGAAGCCGGTGAGGACATTGACGACGCCCGGCGGGATCAGGTCGCGCGTGCGCAGGCCGAACTCGACGACGCTGGCGGCCGCGAACTCGGACGGCTTCATCACGACCGTGTTGCCGGTCGCGAGCGCCGGGGCGAGCTTCAGGGCGGTCGAGATCAGCGGCGAGTTCCAGGGGATCAGCGACGCGATCACGCCGACCGGCTCGCGCTGGGTCCAGACGCGCAGGCCGGGGTCGCCGGTCGCGACGTGGTCGCCGTCGGTCGCGCGGGCGAGGCCGGCGTAGTAGCGGAAGATGCCGGCGGCGGTGGGGACGTCGGCCATCGCCGCCTCGCGGATCGGACGGCCGTTCTCGGTCGCCAGCAGCGCCGGCCACTCGGGGTCGGCCTCGATCCGGTCGGCGATCGCGTCGAGCAGCGCCTGGCGCTGGGCGGGGGTGCTGCGACGCCAGCCGGTCAGCGCGCCACGCGCGGCCGTGACGGCCGCCTCGACGTGCTCGGGCCCGGCCTGCGCGAGCCGCGCCCAGGGCCGGCCGACGCTCGGGTCGATCGCGTCGAACGTCTCCTCCGTCGTGACCTCGGCGCCGCCGATCACGAGCGGATAGGGCTCCTCGCGGGTGAAGGCGATGCGGTCCGTCGCTCGGTCGGTCTGCACGTCGGTCATGAGGTCCTTTGCTCTGCGGGGCTCTGCTGGGCGGTCGTGCTCTGCGGGCGCTGCTGGGAGGCACTCGAGCGCACCGCCAGGCGACCCGATCCCGCTATTTGATCACAGATCATCTTCGGCTTCAACGGGCGCCCGGGAGCGGCGGCTCGTGCGCGGCAAGCCGCAGGAGCGACTGCAGCGCGGCGACCGACGCGGCCGTCTCCTCCGGCCGGTCGTAGATCAGCTGCTGCAGCGTGAGGCCGTCGAGCGCCGCGAAGACGAGGCGGGCAAGCGGGCCGTCGTCGGCGATCCCGAGCGCGTCGAGCGTGCGCGCGGTGACGGCGACGTACTCGTCGTAGAGCGCCCGCACCTCGGGGACCAGCTCGGGCCGGCGGCGCGCCTCCAGCGCCAGCTCGAACTGGAGCACCTGGGCCTCGGGGGCGTTGCTGACGAGGTCGGGGAGCTGGGCGGCGAAGTCGGCGAGGGCGCCGCTGGCGGGCGCCAGCGAGGAGGCCGCGATCGCCTCGCCGCGCGCCTTCGCGACGGCCGCCTCGATGAGCGCGTCGCGCGAGCCGAAGTGGTAGCCGACGAGGCCGTGGGTCGTCCCCGCCTCGCGCGCCACGGCGCGGTAGGTCAGCCCCGCGAAGCCGTCGCGGGCGACGACCCGGGCGGCCGCGTCGAGGAGGGCGTCGCGGCCCTCGGCGTAGGAGGGGCGCGGGGGTGGCGGAGCGGTTTGCGCGGGCTGCGCGGCCGGGGTCGGCGGGGCGGGCTGCGAGGTCGGCGGCGCGGGCTCCATCGACTCAATCTACCCGCCGGCTCGCAAACTTGACAGTTGGATAGTTCGATGATGTGCTGAGAGGCATGTCCTCCCCTTCGCCCTCGCCCGCCGAGCCCGCCCAGGCCGCCCACCCGCTCGACCCGCTGCGCCCCGACGAGATCGCGAGCGCCGCCGCGCTGCTGCGCGGGGCGCACGACCTCGGCCCGCGCGTCCGCTTCGTCTCGCTCTCCCCCGCCGAGCCGGCGAAGGGCTCCGGCGCCGAGGCCCGGCGCGCCGCCGAGGCCGTCCTCTACGACGCCCAGGAGCGCACGACGATCGAGGCCCGCGTCGACCTCGACGCGAAGACGGTCACCGACTGGCGCGTGCTGACCGGCGTCCATCCGCAGATGACGGCGGCGGAGTTCCTCTCGGTCGAGGCCGCCGTGCGCCGGGCCCCGCAGTTCCTCGAAGCCCTGCGCCGGCGCGGGATCGCCGACGCCTCCGACGTGGACGTCGACCCCGTCTCGGCCGGCCACAACAGCGCGCCCGAGGAGCAGTTCGACAGCCCTCGGCGGCTCGCGCGGATCCTCGCCTTCCAGCGGCCGAACCCCGGCGGCAACGCCTACTCCCGTCCGCTGCAGGGGATCTTCGGGCTGGTCGACGTCGACACCGGCGAGCTCGTCTACTTCGAGGACCGCGAGCCGGTCCCGCTCCCGGCCGAGGACGGCGAGTTCCGCGCCGACCGCGTCGGCCCGCTGCGCGACGACGTGCGCGAGATCCGCATCACGCAGCCCGACGGGCCGAGCTTCACGGTCGAGGGCCACGAGGTGCGCTGGCAGAAGTGGCGACTGCGCGTCGGCTTCACGACCCGCGAGGGGCTCGTGCTGCACCACGTCGGCTACGAGGACGACGGCGAGCTGCGGCCGATCCTGCACCGCGCCTCCTACGCCGAGATGGTCGTCCCGTACGCCGACCCGGACCGCTTCTACCAGGCGCCGCTCGACATCGGCGAGTTCAACATCGGGACGATGACGAACGCGCTGGAGCTGGGCTGCGACTGCCTCGGCGCGATCCACTACTTCGACGCCGCCTACGCGAGCCCCGACGGCGAGCCGGTCGTCGTCCCGAACGCGATCTGCCTGCACGAGGAGGACAGCGGACTGCTGTGGAAGCACACCGACTTCCGCACGGGCGACGTGCAGGTCCGGCGCGGGCGGCGGCTCGTGATCTCCACGATCGTGACGGTCGGCAACTACGAGTACGGCTTCTTCTGGTACCTGCACCAGGACGGCGTCATCTCCTCCGAGGTGAAGGCGACCGGGATCGTCGCGACGCAGGCGCTGCACGACGGCGAGACGCCCGCGTTCGGCGCGCTGCTGGCGCCGCGGCTCGGCGGCATCAACCACCAGCACATCTTCTGCGCGCGGCTCGACTTCGACCTCGACGGGGTCGAGAACACGGTCGTGGAGGTGGAGACGGAGGCAGTTCCGCAGGGGTCGGAGAACCCGCAGGGGAACGCGTGGCGGACCGTCAGACGGCCGCTCGCGACGGAGCTCGAGGCGCGGCGCGAGATCGATCCCCTGCGCGCGCGGGGCTGGCTGGTGACGAACCCGTCACGGGAGAACGCGGTCGGGCAGCCGGTCGCATACAAGCTGATCCCGGGCGACAACACGGTCCCGTTCGCGGCGCCCGGCTCGGCGCTGCGGCGGCGCGCCGGGTTCGTCGAGCACCACCTCTGGGTGACGCGCTACGACGCGGCCGAGCGCTATCCCGCCGGCGAGTACCCCTACCAGCACCCCGGGGGCGACGGCCTGCCGCGCTGGGTCCAGGCAGACCGCGGGCTCGAACAGGAGGACGTCGTCGTCTGGTACACGATGAACCACCACCACGTGCCGCGACCGGAGGACTGGCCGGTGATGCCGGTCGCGCGGATCGGCTTCGAGCTGAAGCCGTGGGGCTTCTTCGCGCGCAACCCGGCGCTCGACGTGCCGCCGTCCGAGCCGGCCGGCGGCGGGAGCTGCCACGCCTGAGGGGGGCGCCACGCCGCCGCGCCGCGTGGCGCGCGTCGCGGCGGCTCAGGCGCCGGCGAACAGCCGCGCGATCCGCGAGCGGTTGACCTCGATGTGGCGCAGCACGAGGCGCTCGGCGCGCTCCGCGTCGCGCGCCGTCAGCGCCGCCAGGATCGCGCGGTGCTGTTCGAGCGCCGCGGGACCGCGCGCGACGTGGGGCGTGCTGGCGCCGATCGCCGAGAGGCAGAGCCGCAGCCCGTCACAGGCGGCCGCGAAGGTCGCGTCGAGCCGCGGGCTGCCGAGCAGCGCCACGATCGCCGCGTGAAAGCGCAGGTCGGTGTCGACGAGCCGCCCCAGGTCGTCGCCGCCCCAGCTGCCGTGCACCTCCTCGAACGCGGCTCTCAGCGCCGCGAGAGCGTCGTCGGTCGCCTCGGCGCAGGCGCGCGCGGCGCTCGCCTCCAGCACCACCCGCACCCGGTAGAGGTCCTCGACGTCCTCGGCGCCGAGGCTCGCGACGAAGACGCCGCGGTTGGCGCGGTGCATGACGAGGCCGTCGCGCTCCAGCGAGCGCAGCGCCTCCCGCAGCGTCGGGCGCGAGACCCCCAGCTCGGCCGCGAGCGCGACCTCGCGCAGCTGCGTGCCGGGCGCGAGCTGACCCGCGACGATCGTGTTGCGCAGCAGCGCCGCAACGTCGTCGCTCGTGCTGGAGCGGCGCAGCGTCGTGGTGGAGGGGAGCAGCATCGTCGCGTCCGCTCAGCGCCCGCCGGAGCGAGCGGCGTCGGCGGGGATGGGCCGGCCGGCGGGAGCCGGCCCGCTCGCGCCGCCTCCGACCTCGTTGGCCGGATGCCGCGGCGGCTCGCCGCGCAGCACGCGCACGACGTCCTCGACCGCGGTCTGCAGCAGCTCGTCGATCGCCTCCAGCGAGTAGTGGGCGGCGTGCGGCGTCAGCAGGACGTCGTCGAGCGCCAGCAGCGGCTCGCCGTCGGCCGGCGGCTCCTCCTCCAGCACGTCGAGCGCGGCCCCGCCCAGCTTCCCGGCCGCGAGCGCGGCGACGAGCGCCGGTTGGTCGACCAACCCGCCGCGCGCGACGTTGATCAGCTGCGCGCCCGGGCGCATCCAGGCCAGCTCGGTCGCGCCGATCAGGTGGTGGGTCTCGGCCGTCAAAGGCGCGTGGATCGAGACGAAGTCGCTGCGGCGCAGCAGCTCCTCCAGCGAGACCGGCTCGGCGCCCCGCGCGGCGATCTGCTCCGGCGCCAGGTGGGGATCGAACGCCAGCACGACCGGGCCGAGCGCGCCGACCTTGCGGGCGAACGCGGCGCCGATGCGGCCGAAGCCGACGACGCCGACGACCTGCTCGCGCAGCCGTCGCACCTCGGTCCCGGCGGCGAGGTAGTGCCAGCTGCCGGCGCGCACCGACGCGTCGAGCGGCAGCAGTCTGCGCGAGAGCGCGAGCAGCAGCGCGAGCGCGTGGTCGCTGACCTCGTCGACCGTCGCGGCGGGGACGTTCGTGACCTGGATCCCGGCCGCGCTCGCCGCGTCCAGGTCGACCATGTCGAGCCCGACGCCGAGGCGGCCGATCACGCGGCAGCGGTCGAGCTTCGCGATCACGCGGGCGGTGACCGGCGCGGAGAGGACGAGCAGCGCGTCGGCCTCGGCACCGGCGGCGCAGAGGTCGGCCTCGTCGTGGCAGACCCGCACGCGCAGCTCGACGCCGGCCTCCGCGAGCGTCGCGAGCTGACGCTTCCCCAGCTCGACCACGTCGTCGGTCTTGACGAGCACTGGCGCGGTCATGCCGCCGCCCCGCCGGAGGCGTTCAGCTCGGCGAGCGTCGCGCCGACGCCGCGCGCGAGCCACATCAGGTCCGAGCCGAGGATCACGAGGTCGACGCCGGCCGCGCGCCAGCCGGCGGCGGCGCTCGCGGTCCCGGCGAAGACGCCCGTCAGCCGCCCGGCGGCCCGGGTCCGCTCGATCACGTCGGTGACGATCGCGCGCAGTTCGGGGCTCGCCGGGTCGGCGATCCCGAGCGAGGCGCCGAGGTCGCCGGGGCCGACGAACAGCAGGTCGGCGCCGTCGACCGCGAGCAGCTCGTCGAGCCGGTCGACCGCCTCGCGCGTCTCGACCTGGAGCGCGAGCAGCAGGTCGTCGTTCGCGCGCGAGAAGTAGGAGGCGATCTCGGCACCGTAGCCGGTCGCCCGGGCCGGCCCGAGGCCCCGCTCGCCGGCCGGCGGGAAGCGCGCCGCGCGCACCGCCGCCGCGGCCTCCGCGCCGCTGTTCACGCGGGGGACGACGATCCCCTCCACGCCGCTGTCGAGCGCCTGCGCGATCGCGATCGGGTCGTTGCCGGCGACGCGCGCGAGCGCCGGCGTCGGCGTCAGCTCGGTGGCGGCGGCGAGCCGCTGCAACGTCTCGGGACCGATGCCGGCGTGCTCGCCCTCGATGCAGAGGAAGTCGAAGCCGAGGTGGCCGGCGAACTCGTACGCCGCAGGATCGGCGAGCTGCATGAAGGTGCCGACGAGGGACTCGCCGGAGGTGAGGCGCGAGCGGAGGCTCGGCGCGCGATCGATGCTCATCGCGAGGATGGTGACAGATTGCCTGACAATCCTTCAATGAGTTTTGTGACACCTCCCTGGGATCGGGGATGAGGGCGGATCGGAGCACGGGAACGTGGGATGGTCGGCGCCGGCGTGGGCGCGTACCGTCGTCTTCATGAAAGCGCTGCTGTGCGAGGACGACGGGGCGATCCGCCTGGCGGAGCAGCCCGATCCGCGCGTCGAGCAGCCCGGCGACGTGCTCGTCCGGCTCACGCTGACGACGATCTGCGGCGGCGACGTGCACCTGCGCCACGGCGTGATCCCGGCCGAGAAGCACTTCGTCATGGGCCACGAGTACGTCGGCGTCGTGGAGGCGGTCGGCGCGGCGGTCGAGACCGTCGTGCCGGGCGACCGCGTCGTCGGCGCGGCGATCATCTCGTGCGGCGTCTGCGACCGCTGCCGCGTCGGCGCGACGCAGGGCTGCCGCTTCGGCGGGATCCTCGGGGCGGGCCGCTCGTGGGGCGGCTTCGGCGGGACGCACGCGGAGCTGCTGCGGGTGCCGTTCGCCGACCACACGACGGCGAAGGTCCCCGACTCGCTCGACGACGAGCAGGTGCTGTTCGTCGGCGACATCCTCTCCACCGGCCACTACGGCGCCCGGGCCGGCGGCGTCGCGCCGGGCGACGTGGTCGCGGTGCTCGGGGCGGGGCCGGTCGGGCTCTGCGCCGTCCACTGCCTCGGCTTGTTCGGCGCCAGCCAGGTGGTGGCGGCCGACCTCGAGCCCGAGCGCCGGGCGATCGCACGTCGGTTGGGCGCGACCGCGACCGTCGACCCGGCCGACGGGCCGTTGACGGCGGCGGTCCTGGAGGCGACGGGCGGCGTCGAACCGGACGTGGTGATCGAGTGCGCCGGCAGCGCCGCGACCCTCGCGGCGGCGGCGGAGCTGGTGCGCCCGGGCGGCAGCATGGCGGTCGTCGGAAATCCGGGGACGAACCGCGAGCTGCCGCTGATCGACCTCTTCAACAAGGCGGTCACCTACACCGGCGGATTGGCGCGGCTCGACCGCATGCCGGAGCTGATCCGGCTGATCGACGCGGGCCGGCTCGACCTGCGGCCGCTGATCACGCACCGGATCACGCTCGACGAGATCGTCGCCGGCTTCGAGCTGTTCGGTGAGCGCCGCGACGGCGTCGTCAAGGTCGCCGTCAGCATCTGAGGGCCTCGCCCCGGGCGATGCCCGTGAAGTTTCCCTCGCTATCCGAGGGCTGGTTAACGGGCATCCCTCGGCCGAGGCGCTATCTTGCCCGCGCACCATGCGCCGCGCCGCGATCGAGCCGGGACTGGGGCTCGCGCTGGCGGGTGACTTCCTTCGCGCGCCCGACGTGCCGACGCTCGCCGCCGCCGTGCTGCGGGCCGTCGAGCGCCTGACCGGCCGGCCACGGCTGGGGTTCTACCTGCACGGCCGGGACGCGAACGGTCGCGGCGCGCCGGGGGAGCCGAGCCGCGCCGCGTCGGCGAACGTCAGCGAGCTGTTCCTCGCGCGCTACGAGCGGGAGGGCGTCGCGGCGGATCCGGTGGTGGCGGCTGCGTTGACGCGCCGGCGGGTCACCTCGAACCTCGACGTCGGCCGCTGGCGCGCGACCGACCACTACCGCCGGGTCAGCTCGCCGCACCGCTTCGCGGCGGTCGTGATCGCGCCGCTCGTGGTCGGCGGACGGGTCGCGGCGACGCTCCACGTCGGCGACGCCGAGGGCGCGCCTCCGGTCGACCCCGCCGAGGTCGCGCTCGTCGGGACGATCGCCGCCGCCGCCACGCTCGCCCTGGAGGAGCGCGAGCGCGACGAGGCTCGGCGGGACGAGGCGCTGCGAGCGTTCGCGGCGCTCGAGGGTGAGCTGGGCGGCGGCGCGCGGGCGCTCGGCGCGGCCGGCAGGGGCCGGCCGCCCGCCGGCGAGCTCGATGCGGCCGACGCGGCGCGGTCGCTCGTCGACCGGCACGGCGAGACGGCCAGGCCACCGGCGCTGGCCCGCTCGTGGCCGGCTGCGCGCGGCGCGGCGGCCACGCCATCCGAGCCGGCCGACGCCCTCGCGCCCCTCACCCCACGCCAGCGGGAGGCGTGGCCGGCTGCGCGCGGGGCGGCCGCCACGCCATCCGAGCCGGCCGACGCCCTCGCGCCCCTCACCCCACGCCAGCGGGAGGCGTGGCCGGCTGCGCGCGGGGCGGCCGCCACGCCATCCGAGCCGGCCGACGCCCTCGCGCCCCTCACCCCACGC
>JAATFK010000321.1 GCA_015655225.1 Solirubrobacterales bacterium
ATTTGCAGGCGCTTTCGCTGATCGGGGAGACAGGATTTGAACCTGCGGCCGCCCGGCCCCCAGCCGGGTGCGCTACCAGACTGCGCCACTCCCCGTGGTCACTGCCGCGACGGCGGGGGAGCCGGCGCGTCCGGCGATCATACCGCGCGCGGCTCCCACGTCCGGCCCAGGGGCCGCCGGCGCCCGGGCTACCCCGGCAGCTTGCTCGCCAGCACGTCGAGTCTCCCGATGTTCGGCGGCTCCGCGAACAGGTCCTCGGCCTGCGCCATCAGCGCCTCGGCGACTCTGCCGGCGAGGTGCGCGTCTCGGCCCTCCTCGCCCTCGAACACGTCGAAGATCCCGAACGTCGCCTCGTCCAGGCGCACCGCGAACCACGCGATCGTGCCTGCCTCGGCGTCGACGAGCGGCTCGGCGGATCTCAGGAACTCCGCCACCGCGTCTTCTCTTCCCGCCTTCGCGACCAGCGGGACCCACAGTCCGACGTTCACGTCAGTCATGGTGCGGCTCCTCGTAGGGAGAGCGGGCGACGGGAATCGAACCCGCCCTAAGAGCTTGGAAGGCTCCTGTGCAACCACAACACCTCGCCCGCGGCGCACCCGGCATCTTATCGTGGAGCCGTCCCCCTCCCGCACCGACGGAAACGTCCAACCGAAGGATCCCCACCATGAAGCTGATCGGCGCCGGCCTCGCCCGCACCGCGACCACGACCCAGATGGTCGCCCTCGAGCAGCTCGGCCTCGGCCGCTGCTACCACATGCGCGACCTCCTGGCCGACCTCGACCGCGGCGTCCCGCTCTGGGAGGCCGCCCGCGACGGCCACCCCGACTGGCCCGCGATCTTCGACGGCTACGCCACGACCGTCGACTGGCCCTCCGCCTTCTACTACCGCGAGCTGATGGAGGCCTACCCCGACGCCAAGGTCCTCCTCAGCGTCCGCGACGGCGACTCCTGGGAGCGCTCGATGCGCGAGACCGTCTACGCGATGTACTACGGCGACTCGGCGATGACCCACCTCCTCCGCGCCCAGTACCACCTCGACCCCCTCTGGCGCCGCTACATGGACGTCACCCGCTCGATCTCCTTCGAGGACAACGGTCCCTACGCCGGCTCCCACCACGACCGCGACGCCCTCATCGGTGCCGCCGAGCGCTGGAACGCCGAGGTCCAGGCGACCGTTCCCGCCGACCGCCTCCTCGTCTGGCAGCCCCGCGACGGCTGGGAGCCCCTCTGCGACTTCCTCGACGTCCCCGTCCCCGACGAGCCCCTCCCCCACGTCAACGACACCGCCGGCTTCAAGCAGATGCTGAACGGTGGCGCGATCGCGTCGCTCTCCAACTGGTGGGAGAGACAAGCCGCACAGGCCTAGCTCGTCGCCGCCGGCCGCCGCTCCTCCGTCGGCACGTCGCCGCCGCCGTCCACCAACGTGGGCGGCGGCCACGGCCCGAACCAGTTGTCGCGCCCTCCGTCGAGCGTCACGACCGACCCGCTGAACGCCCGCCCCAGCTCCGAGCACAGCAGCGCCACCAGCCACGCGTGCTCCTCCGGCCGCCCGAGCCGCTGCAGCGGCACCGTCCGCGCGACGCTCTCCCGCACCGGCTCCGGGTACTTGTCCAACGCGTCCGTGCGGAAGTGACCCGCCGCGATCGCGCTGACCGCGATCCCGTCCGCCGCCCACGCCCGCGCCCATTCCCGCGTCAGCTCCTCGACCGCCGCCCGCGCCGCGCTGGAGTGCGTCATCCCCGGCAGCCCGTGGTGCGGTGACAGCGTCACGTTCACGATCGTCCCCCGCCCCGCCGGCCGCATCGCCCGCTCCACCGCCAGCTCGCTCATCCGCGCCGTCCCGCCGACGTTCAGCCGCATCACCGCCCGCCAGCCTCTCGCCGCGATCGCCTCCGCCGGCACGAAATACTGGCCGCCCGCGTTGTTCACGAGCGCGTCGAGCCGGCCGTGGCGCTCCAGCACGGTCGCGACGATCCGCTCCGCGTCCTCCTCCGAGCGAACGTCCCCGACCACCACCGACGCCGACGGCCCGATCCCGGCCGCCGCCGCCTCCAGCACCTCGACCCGCCGCCCCGCCAGCACGACCCGCGCGCCGCACGCCGCGAGCTCCGTCGCCGCCGCTCTCCCCAGCCCGGTCCCGCCGCCGGTGATCAGCACGACCTGGCCGTCGAGCAGGCCGGGCGCGAAGATCGCGGAGGACGCGGCCGAGGCGGGCGACACGGGCACCCTAGGCGCCGTCGGCGCGCGTCGCGTCGTACGCCTCGGCTGCGAGCGCGGGCCAGTCGTCGGTCGGCTGCGGGACGACCGCCCAGCCGCTCAGCTGGCGGCCCCGCCCGGACGGATCGAAGCGCAGGCCGCGCTCCTCCAGCACGAGCAGGTCGACCCGCTCGCGCCCGACCCGCACGACCAGCTCGCCCTCCCAGATCCCGCAGAACGACTGGCCGTCGAGGCTGATGCTCGGCATGCCCATCATCTCCGTCTCGCGCACGGCGGGATCGGCGCACAGCTGATCGACGATCCGCCCGTAGGTCTTGAGGGGCATCGCGACGGATTCTCCGGTCGAGGCCGCCTCAGGTCAAACGGCGGCCGATCAGCCGAACGTGAAGGCGTAGCCCTGGACGCCCTTCTGCGGCTCCACCGTCAGCACGTGACGCCCGACTCTCGGCAGCGTCACGAGGTTGTAGAGCCGTTCCTCGTTCACCTTCACGACGCTGCCGTGCACGTCGGTGCCGGCGTCGGCCGCCGGGATCGGCTTGCCGTCGAGCAGCAGTCTCACGGACCGCTCCTTACCGGGCGAGCCGAGCACGAGGTAGACGCGTCTGGCGCCGAAGTTCAGCAGCAGCGAGCCGCCCTGCGCGGTCGCGATCTGGCTCGCGATGCTCCATCTGCCGTGATAGGCGAGGCCGTCCTGGGGGGCGGCGACGGTGCTGCCGTAGTCGTGCGTGCCGTCGACGATTCTGCCGTTGGAGAAGCGCGCCGCGCGCTCGGAGCCGAGGTAGCTCTCCGGCGTCGTCAGCGTCTCGGAGGGAGTGATCGCCTTGATCTTCACTCTCGCGTCGGCGGTGTCTCTGTGGCCCGCCTCCTTCAGCAGCGCCTGGATCTCGTGCTCTCTCTTCGTGTAGTCGCCCTCGCCGAAGTCGGCGGCGCGCACGCGGCCCTTCGCGTCGATCAGGTACTCGGCGGGCCAGTACTCGTTGCCGTAGGCGTTCCAGGTCGCCATGTCGTTGTCCTGCACGACCGGGTACTTGATGCCGTTGCTCTTGATCGCCGTCGAGACGTTGCTGGCGACCTTCTCGAAGGGGAACTCGGGCGTGTGCACGCCGACGATCGTGAGGCCGTCGCCGCGGTAGCGCGCGTCCCACGCCTCCAGGTACGGCAGCGTCCGCAGGCAGTTGATGCAGCTGTAGGTCCAGAAGTCGATCAGGACGACCCGGCCGCGCAGCGACGCGAGCGTCAGCGGCTTGTCGCCGGGCGTGTTGAACCAGTCCTGCGTCCCGACGAACGCGGGCGCGGTCCCGAGCACCGGCAGGTTCGAGGGCGACGGCTTGACGCCGCTCTCCTCCTGTCTGTTGACGGCCGCGCCGATCTTGCTGGTGTTCGCCGGGCGGATGCTCGTCAGCGCCGTTCTCGCGGACGCCGACGCCTCCAGGCTCTGCGACGGGTCGACGAGGAAGCCCGGCACGTCGCGCGCGACGCTCGTCTCGAAGCGCTGGTCGAGGTTGCCGAGCATCGCGACCGCGACGAGCACCATCACGACGCCGATCCCGATCTGCAGTCTGCCGCTGCGACGCGAGAGCGGTCCGATCAGTCTGCGGCCGCCGAGCATCAGCCCGTACAGCACGATCCCGGAGCCGATCCCGTAGCAGAGCGCGACCGCCAGCCGGTCGGTGCTGAACGACTGCGACGCCGAGACGGTGATCACGCCCGCGAGGATCGGCCCGGCGCACGGCGCGTAGACGAACCCGAGGCTGACGCCGACGAGCAGGCCCGACCAGAAGCCCTCGCGTCTGCGCGAGGCGCCGGCGCTGTTGCCGAAGCGGCTCAGGTACCCCTCGACGCGCGCCGACAGCGGCGGGATCACGAGCGTCACGCCGAACACGAGCAGGACGACGATCGCGACCGTTCGCAGCAGGTCGTTCGGCAGCCCGAGCGCGCTGATCACGTAGACGAGCGCGACCGTCGCGAAGGTGAAGGAGAGCGTCAGGCCGGTGACGATCCCGAGCGGGCGGCGGCGTCCGCCCGTCGCGCCCGCGGAGAGGACGACCGGCAGCACCGGCAGGACGCACGGCGAGATTGCGGTGGCCGCGCCGGCGACGAGCGCGAAGGCCATGAGCAGGACCATCGCTGGCGAGGATGGCAGGTGGACCTTACGGGCCGATGAAGACGGCGCCGCGCCAGGCGCGGCCGAGGTCACCGGCGCGGGATCGCACGCGGCGGTCAGCGGCGACGCGACGCCGATCGCGATCCCAATGGATCGCGAAGCGATTCACGCGCGTCTGAACTGCGCGATCGCGATCGCTGCCATCAGCACGCCGGCGCCCGCCACGATCAGCACCTCGACGCCGGTCGGCACGTGCCAGCTCCACCACGAGACGCCGGGCGCGAGCGCTTCGCGTGCCGCCTGCGACATGTGCAGGTGCGAGAACACGACGCGCCGCATCGGGTCGACCGCGTAGGTGATCGGGTCGATCCGGTTCAGCACCTCCAGCCAGCGCGGCAGCCCGGTGACCGGGAACAGCGCGCCGCTGAGGAACAGCAACGGCATCAGCAGCATCTGCGTCAGCGCCATGAAGGACTGCATCTGCGTGATCCGCGCCGCCGCCATCACGCCGAACGCCGTCACCGTGAACGCCAGCAGCAGCTGCAGCCCGAAGACGGCGAGGAGCAGCGTCGGCGCGTAGGGCACGTGCACCGCGCCCGCGAAGCAGAGGACGATCACGCCCTGGAAGCTCGCGACGGTCGCGCCGCCGAGGCACTTCCCGATCACGATCGAGCCGCGCCGGATCGGCGCCACGAGCATCTCGCGCAGGAAGCCGTACTCGCGGTCCCACACGATCGAGGCGGCCGAGAAGACGGCCGTGAACAGCACCGCCATCGCCAGCGTGCCGGGGAACATGAAGGTCCGCAGGTCGACGCCGTGCGTCCCGCCGGCGGCGAGGCGCGAGAGGCCGCCGCCGAGGACGAAGAGGAAGAGCGCGGGCTGGATCAGCGCGACGACGATCCGCAGCCGGTCGCGCGAGAAGCGGATCAGCTCCCGCTGCCAGACGACCTTGATCGCGCGCAGGTCGGCGTTGATCCCGCCGCGCGGGACGCGCACGCCGGCGACGGCCGCCGGTGCGGTCGGTGTCGCCGTTGCCATGAACGCTACCTCCCCTGCCGCAGCATGCGGACCATCGGATCGCCGCGCTCGGCCGACTCGGCGTCGCGGATCGTCGTGCCGGTGTAGGACATGAAGACGTCGTCGAGCGACGGGCGCGCGACGCTGACGGAGCGAATCGGGACGCCCAGCTCGGCGAACAGCCGCGGGACGAACGCCTCGCCGCCGCCGACCGCGAACGTGACCTGGCCCTCGTGGACCGCCGCCTCGACCTCGAAGCGCTCGCTCAGCGCCGCGATCGCGGCCGCGTCGTCGTCGGTCGTCAGCTGGACGCGGTCCTTGCCGACGCTCGCCTTCAGCGCCTCGGGCGTGTCGACGACGATCACGCGGCCCTGGTCCATGATCGCGATCCGGTCGCAGTGCTCGGCCTCGTCCATGTAGTGCGTGGTGAGGAAGATCGTGATGTCCTC
>JAATFK010000403.1 GCA_015655225.1 Solirubrobacterales bacterium
GCGGAAGAGCGCGACGTGCGCCGGCGGCCCACCGAAGCCGACGCAGTCGATGCGGGTCCACTCGCGCGCGATCTCGCGCAGGGTCGGCGCCATCGCGCGATCCTAGGGTCGCGTGATCGCCCGCGTGTCACCCGCTCGTGTCACCGGATGCCAGACTGAGGGGACGATGTCCTCGCTGTTCGATCCCGAGCCGACCGCCGACGCCGCCGTCGGCCCCGGCACGCCGCTCGCCGCGCGCCTGCGCCCGCACGACCTGTCCGAGTACGTCGGCCAGGAGCATCTGCTCCATCCCGGCTCGGCGCTGCGCACCGCGATCGAGCAGGGGCGGCCCCACTCGATGATCCTGCACGGGCCACCCGGCTCCGGCAAGACGACGCTCGCGCGGATCGTCGCGGCGAGCGCCGACGCCGTCTTCGAGGAGCTGAGCGCGGTCGAGGTCGGGCGCGCCGACGTGCGCGCCGTGATCGAGCGCGCCACGCAGCGGCGCCGCCTCGGCAGAGGGACGATCTTCTTCCTCGACGAGATCCACCGCTTCAACAGAGCCCAGCAGGACGCCCTCCTGCCGGCGGTCGAGGAGGGGCTCGTGACGCTGATCGGCGCGACGACCGAGAACCCCTCCTACGAGGTCAACGGCGCGCTCCTCTCCCGCACGCGCGTCTACGAGCTGAGAGAGCTGACCGATGACGACGTGCGGACGCTCCTGCGTCGCGCGATCGACGGCGGCGCGTGCGGCGACGTGCGCGTGGAGGATGACGCGGTCGAGCTGCTCGCGGCGCGCGCCGCCGGCGACGCGCGGACCGCGCTGGCGGCGCTCGAGCTGGCCTGCTCGACGGTCGCGGGCGAGACCGGCGTCGTCGACGAGGCCCACGCGGGCGACGCGCTGCAGCGGCGGATCCTCCACTACGACCGCAAGGCCGACCGCCACTACGACACGATCTCGGCCTGGATCAAGGCGACGCGCGGCTCGGACCCGGACGCCTCGCTCTACTACCTCGCGATCATGCTGGAGGGCGGCGAGGACCCCCGCTTCATCGCCCGCCGGATGGTGATCCTCGCCTCCGAGGACATCGGCAACGCCGACCCGCAGGCGCTCGTCGTCGCCGTCGCGGCGTCGCACGCGGTCGAGCTGGTGGGGCTGCCGGAGGGCGCGCACGCTCTCGCGCAGGCGGCCGTGTATCTCGCGTTGGCGCCGAAGTCGAACGCCGCCTACAGAGCGCTCGGCGCGGCGCGCGCGTTCGTGCGCGACCAGGGCGCCGCGCCGCCGCCCGTGCAGCTGCGCTCCGGCGGCCGCGGCAGAGGCTACGACTACCCGCACGACCATCCCGGCCACGTCTCGCCGCAGGAGCTGCTGCCCGACGCGGTCGTCGGCCAGCGCTTCTACCTCCCGGACGAGCGCGAGGCGGAACTGGCGCGCCGGCACGAGGCGATCCGCAGAGCCCGCGGGCGCTGACGGTTCGTCCCAGGCCGAACTGGCTACGGTGAGGGTGGTGTCCGCGACCGCTCCCGCCCGTCTCCCCCGCTCCCTCGTCACGCTGCTGGCGGTGGCGACCGGCGCCGCGGTCGCGAACATCTACTACGTCCAGCCGCTGCTGAACGCGATCTCGAGCGCGTTCCACGTCTCCGACACGGCCGCCGGCCTGCTCGTCGCCTGCGCCCAGATCGGCTACGTCGCCGGCCTCTCGCTGCTGGTTCCGCTCGGCGACGTGCTGGAGCGCCGCACCCTCATCAGCACCGTCCTGCTCGGCACCGCGCTCGCCTGCGCCGCGTGCGCGGCGGCGCCGAGCTTCGGGGTGCTGGCGGGCGCGCTCGTCGCCCTCGGCGGCCTCTCGGTCGTGGCGCAGATCCTCGTGCCGCTGTCGGCGTCGCTGGCGGGACCGGAGGAGCGCGGCCGCGTCGTCGGCAGCGTCATGAGCGGCCTCCTGATCGGGATCCTGATCGCGCGCACGGTCAGCGGCCTGATCGCCGAGCTGGGCGGCTGGCGGCTCGTCTTCGCGATCGCCGCCGGCGCGATGCTGCTGCTGTCGCTCGTGCTGCGCCGCGAACTCCCCCACGCGCCGCCGACCGACCCGATGCCCTACCGCTCGGTGCTGCACTCGATCTTCGGCCTGATCCGCGACGAGCCGGTGCTGCGCCAGCGGATGGCGCTCGGCGCGCTCCACATGACGGGCTTCTCGATCCTCTGGACCGCGATCGCCTTCCTGCTCGGCCACGCGCCGTACGACTACGGCGAGGGGGTGATCGGCCTGTTCGGGCTGGTCGGCGCCGCCGGCGCGACCGC
>JAATFK010000365.1 GCA_015655225.1 Solirubrobacterales bacterium
CCGGCTCCTACGAGGCCGCGCTGCACGCCGCCGGCGGCGCCGTGGGACTGGTCGACCTGCTGCTGAGCGGCGAGGCCTCGACCGGCTTCAGCGCGCTGCGCCCGCCCGGCCACCACGCCGAGCCGACGCGGCCGATGGGCTTCTGCCTGTTCGACAACGTCGCCGTCGCGGCACGCCACGCGATCTACGCGCACGGCCTCCAGCGCGTCCTGATCCTCGACTGGGACGTGCACCACGGGAACGGCACGAACGCGGCGTTCCACGACAGCGCCGAGGTGCTGTTCGTCTCCCTGCACCAGTCGCCGCTCTATCCCGGCACCGGGCCGGCGAGCGACGTGGGGAGCGGCGACGGGATCGGCTACACCGTCAACCTTCCGGTCGCGCCGGGGGCCGGGGACGCGACGTTCGTCTCGCTGGTCGAGCACGTCGTCGCGCCGATCGCGCGGGCCTACATGCCGCAGCTGGTGCTGATCTCCGCCGGCTTCGACGCCCACCGCGACGACCCGCTCGCCGAGCTGGAGCTGACCGAGGCGGGCTTCGCGACGATGGCGGGCACGATGCGGCGGCTCGCGGCCGAGTTGGAGGCGCCGCTCGGCGGCGTTCTGGAGGGCGGCTACGACCTCGACGCCCTCGCCTCCTCGACGCTCGCGACGCTCGAGGTCCTGACGGCGGCCGAGCCGCCGCGCGCGTTCGATCCGCCGCTGGCGCCTGAGGCGCGGGCGGCGATCGCGCGGGTCGCCGAGCACTGGCCGGCGCTGGCGGGGCGCTAGCGCCCCGCGCCCGGCCGCCCTCCGCGCTACTTCGTCGTCGGCGGCTGCGCCGGGGTTGCCGCGTTCGTCGCAACGCCGGGGGTCGTGGTGGCGCCGGGGGTGGTGGTCGGCGACGCGGACGTCGTGGTGGCCGCGCCGGGCGTGGTCGTGGCGCCCGGGGTCGTGGTCGCGGCACCGGGCGTCGTCGTGACGCTCGGCGTCGTCGTGCTCGGCGCGGTGACGGTCGTGCCGGGGGCGATCACGGGCGCGGCCGGAACCGTCGCGCTGACGCCGGGGGTCCCGGCCGGGACGGTGATCGTCGTGCCCGCCGGGGTGGCGTTCTCGCCCTTCCCCAGCACCGCGACGAGCGCGACCGCGATCCCCGCCGCGACGAGCGCGAGGGCCAGCACGGTCGCGAGGATCGGGACGCGCCAGTTCGGGGGCGGGTGGACGCGCGTGCGGGCGGCGAGGCCGCACTCCAGGCACCAGTCCTGGTTCTCGGAGAGGGCGTTGCCGCAGCGCGGGCAGAGCATCGTGCCCGGCGTCGTGGTCGAGGGGCGCTCGTGGGGGTGCGTGACCGTCACGAGGGCGGCGGCGACGGCGGCTCGGGGGAGTCCTCGCCCGGCGTCTTCTGCGGCGACGCGGGCGGCGTCGGCAGCGGTGGCAGCGCGGCGGTGTCGAGCTGGCGGACAGGGGGAGGCGTCGGCGGCGACTGCAGCTCGGGCTGCGGAGCGGGAGCCGGCGCGGGCGTGGGGGCCGGCGCCGGTGCGGGGGCGGCCAGCGCCGGGGGCGCGGCGGGAGGCAGAGCGGGGGTCGGGGCGGCGGGCGGCGGGGTCGGGAGGACTGGGACCTGCGCCGGGCCCTGGACCGCGCCGCCGAGGGCGGCGCCGCAGTGCGAGCAGAAGCGGTCGGCGCTGCCGAAGAGGGAGAAGCAGCGCGGGCAGGTGCCGCCGATCCCGGGCTCGCGCACGTCGCGCAGCTCACGGCGCTCGTCGAGCGCCTGCTCGAGCGCGCGCAGCTCGTCGTCGCTCGCGCGGATCTGGTCGATCTTCTGGGCGATCAGGTCGTCGCGCTTGCGCTCGAAGCGACGCAGGTCGAAGGCGAGGCCGCCGAGGTCGCGCACCTGCAGCTCTCGCACCTTGCGCAGATAGCGCAGCCGCCGTCGCATCTTCCCGCGCTCCCGGAAGCCGGCACGACGCTCCTGCTCGACCACGGGCGCCGCGGTGGCGGCGTCGGCGGCGGGCGCGGAGGGATCGGGCGGCGGGGTCGCGTCGCCGGTCGGCGTCGCGACGGCAGTCCCGGGCGCCGGGCTGCCGGCGGCGGGCGGCGTTCTGTCCGCTCCGCTCGGCACGACCGCCGCGCCGGCACCGTTGTGGGCAGCACCGCTCTCAGGGCCGGCGTGCTCCGCGGCCGGGGCAGCGGCCGCGCCCGCGGCCCCCGCGGGCGGCGTGTCCGTGGCGTCCGGAACAGCGTCACCACCCGCGACGGCGTCGAGCTTCTGGGTCGGCGTGTCGGGGCCGGACGTGGGCGTCGGCGGGGTCACCTCTGTCTGAGACGGGTCGGAGGGACCGGAAGTTGCGGCCGAGGCGTCGTTCGCGGTGTCGGGCAGGCCGAGCCCCGCACCGTCTCCCTCGCCGGCAGGCGTCGCCGTGGGCGTCGTCGCTGCGTCGGGATCGTCGGCACGGCGGCGTGTGATGCGTTGGAACAGGCCGCTCATCGGTTGGCGGACGCCACGTCTCCTGCCCTGGCGGCGTCTGCGCGGCGAGTATAGCGACGGAGCCGGCCGCTCCCGGACCCCCGCGACTCGGCCGCGACGGCCTCCCACGCGACCGCGACACGCTCGGCCATCCGCTCCGCCGAGAAGAGCGCCGAGCGCGCACGGCCGTCGATCCGGGGGTCGTCCGCTGCCAGGTGCGGTGCCAGCGCGGCGCGCCAGACGCCGGCGTCGAACGGTGCGCAGTAGGCACCCTCGATCCCCGCGAGCGCGAGCGCGTGGATGCCGGTCGGCGTCGCGAGCACCGGCACGTCGCAGGCGAGCGCCTCCAGCACGGCGAGGCCGAAGCCCTCGTGGTCGGACGGGATCAGCACCGCGTTGGCGGCGTTGACGAAATCGGGGACGACCTCGGGCGCGACGGCGCCGAGCGTCAGCAGCTCGACGTCGCCGGCGACCTCCCGCGCGCGGTCGAAGCGCTTGCCGGCGCGCGCCGGGTCGGCCGGGAAGAGGAGCAGCGGCGCGTCCGGATCGAGCCCGAGTCGCGCGCGGGCCTCCGCGCGCGGGATCCTGCTGAAGCGCCCGAGGTCGACGCCGCACGGCAGGACGGCGATGCGCCGGCGGGTGCCGGCGCCGGGGATCAGCTCCGCGAGCGAGGCCGAGACGGTCGCCGCCAGCGTCGTGAACGGGAGCGCCGCGCGGCTCAGCCGGCCGCTGCGCGGATGCGCGAGGTCGGTGCCGTGGAACGTCACGACGTGCGGCGCGCGGACCGCGAGCGCCGGCCACGCGGTCAGGCCGAAGTGCGCGTGGACCACGTCGAAGCGCTCGCGGCGGTAGCGACGGCGCAGCTCGAGCGCCGCGCGCGGATAGGAGCGCACACCGGGGGGGAAGGCGAACAGCTCGACCTCGAGCCCTTCGCGCCGGCGCAGCGCCTCGACCTGGTCGGCGACGAAGCGCCCGAGCGCGGGCCGCTCGGGCGACGGGTACATGTTCGTGACGACGAGGGCGCGCATCGCGTCGCGGCAGCGTACCCGTCCGTCGCGCACTCCCTGCACGAGCCCGTGCGCCTTTTGTCACCACCGCGTCTCGATTCGTCACAGGCCTCCATCGCAGACTCCTCCACATGCTCAGCGACCGACGAGGAGGACGAGATGATCTACCGCCTGATGGGGCGGCTGCACCTGCTGTGGGCGACCGTCATACGGGGCGAGCGGGGACAGGGGACGGTCGAGTACGTCGCCCTGATCCTGCTGGTCGCGGCGCTGCTGGCGGGCATCGTGGCGGCGACGAAGGGGACGAAGTTCAGCACCGGCGGGATCGCCGAGGCGATCGTCAAGCAGATGAGAGCCGCGCTCGACTCGATCAAGTAGCGCCGGGCGCCGGCGCGCGCGACGGCGGACCGGGGCCGCCGCTCGCGCCGCCGGCGCGCGGGCGCCGCCTCCGTCTCGCGCGCCCGCGGCTCCGTCGGTGGCTCTGCCACCATGGTCGGCGTGCCGACGCTCGACCGACCCGCTCGCGAACGGCCGATCGCCGTCTTCGACTCCGGCGTCGGCGGCCTGACGGTGCTCCACGAGCTGCTCGTCTCGCTGCCGGGCGAGGAGTTCCTGTACCTCGGCGACACGGCCCGCTTCCCGTATGGCGAGAAGTCGCAGGAGCAGCTGCGGACCTACGCGGTCGAGATCGCCGACCACCTCGTGGCGGCCGGTGCGAAGCTGCTCGTCGTCGCCTGTGGCTCGGCCTCGGCGGCGGCGCTGCCGCTGCTGGAGGAGCACCTGGCGGGGACGGAGGTGGATGTCGTCGGGGTGATCGTGCCGGCGGCGCAGCTGGCGGTCGAGGCGACCGCGAACGGCCGCGTCGGCGTGCTCGCGACGCCGGCGACGATCGCGAGCGGCGCGTTCGCCGAGGCGATCGCGGGCAGCGACCGGCATGTGCGCGTCACGAGCGTCGCCTGCCCGGACCTCGCGCCGCTGATCCAGAGCGGGGTGCCACTCGACGAGGACGCCGTCGCGATCGTGCGGCGCTACACCGCGCAGCTGCGCGCGGCCGACGTCGACACAGCGATCCTCGGCTGCACGCACTATCCGCTCTTCGCGCCGATCCTGCAGCGGATGCTCGGGCGCTCGGTCCGGCTCGTGACCTCGGGGCAGGGGATCGTCCGCAGCGTCGAGCGGGCGCTCGGAGCGCGCGGGCTGTTGAGCGAGCGCGAGGGGGAGGGCGAGTACCGCTTTCACTGCACCGGCGACGTCGAGGCGTTCCGCACGCTCGGGACCCGCTTCCTCCAGATGCCGCTCGGGACGATCGAGCACGTCACGCTGGCGCCGTCCGCCGGGGCGCTCGCCGCATGAGCACGGTCGAGCGGCGCGCCGGCCGCGCGCCCGGGGAGCTGCGCCCGGTCGAGATCGAGCCCGGGTTCGTCCGTACCGCGACCGGCTCGGCACTGATCTCGGTGGGCGAGACCCGCGTGATCTGCACCGCCTCGGTCGAGGACGGAGTGCCACGCTGGATGGCCGGTCGCGGCAAGGGCTGGGCGACGGCCGAGTACGGGATGCTGCCGGCCTCGACCGGGCAGCGCAAGCCGCGCGACGTGACCCGTGGCAGAGCCGACGGGCGCTCGGTCGAGATCCAGCGGCTGATCGGCCGCTCGCTGCGCGGCGTGGTCGACTTCGAGGCGCTCGGCGAGCGCACGGTCGCGATCGACTGCGACGTGCTGCAAGCCGACGGCGGGACCCGCTGCGCCTCGATCACCGGCGGCTTCGTGGCGCTGGCGCTGGCGTTCGAGCGGCTCGTGCGCGAGGGCGCGCTCAAGCGGGCGCCGCTGACCGGCACGGTCGCGGCGGTCTCGGCAGGCGTCGTCGGCGGCGTGCCCCTGCTCGACCTCGACTACCCCGAGGACTCCAGCGCCGAGGTCGACGCGAACGTCGTGATGACCGGCGAGGGCGGACTGATCGAGGTGCAGGCGACCGCCGAGCGGACGCCGCTCTCCCGCGCCCACCTCGACGACCTGCTGGAGCTGGCGGCCGCCGGGATCGCCGAGCTGCGCCTCGCGCAGGACGCCGCGATCGAGGAGGGGCGCGGATGAGCCGGCTGCTGCTCGCGACGCGCAACGCCCACAAGCTGCGCGAGTTCGCCCGGCTGATGCCCGGGCACGAGATCGTGCCGCTGCCCGACGGCGTGGAGCTGCCGCCCGAGGACGGCGAGACGTTCGCCGAGAACGCGCTCGGGAAGGCGCGCGCGGCCGCGGCGGCGACCGGACAGGCCGCGATCGCCGACGACTCCGGGATCGAGGCCCAGGCGCTCGGCGGCCGGCCGGGGATCCGCTCAGCGCGCTACGCCGGCGAGGACGCGACCGACGAGCAGAACCTCGCGAAGCTGCTGGCCGAGGCGCCGCACGGCAGCCCGCTGACCTACGTCTGCGTGATCGCCTGGGTCGATCCGAGTCGCGGCGAGGAGCGGACCTTCGAGGGCCGCTGCACCGGCCGGCTGGCGGCCGAGCCGCGCGGCGAGGGCGGCTTCGGCTACGACCCGGCGTTCGTGCCCGACGACGACATCGGCGGCCCGGCCGGCCCGCGCTCGATGGCGCAGCTGGACGACGCCGAGAAGGACCACATCAGCCATCGTGGCCGCGCGGTCCGCTCGCTGCTGGCCGCGATCCCCGACTGAGGGGCCGGCCGACGCGGCCCGCGCCTGCCCGGATCCGATGTGTGCGGTTCTCGGTGTCCATAGAACACCGAGAGCCGGGCAGATCCCGATGCGAGGCGACTTTTGGGTCCTATCGACCCATAGATCACCTCACATCCCCGCGAACGCGGGGAGCCGTTCCGGCGATGCGCGCGGACGCGCCGCCTAGCGGAGGTTGATCGCGGCTGAGCAGGCGACCGCGAAGGTTACGCCCGCGTAGCCGACGTAGCCGCTCAGGAGGAGCAGCAGCACGCCGATCAGGCAGACGCCGACGGTGACCAGCCAGCTGATGCGCGTCAGGGACACTCCCGTATTGTCGCGTGCGGCGATGACGGCTGCGTTGACCCCCCTGATCGCGCTCGCGTACCTGCGGGAGCTGTCCACCGACGTGCGGGCCGCCGTCGTGCTCGACGGGGACGGCGAGCTGCTCGCCGGCGACCCCGCGATCGTTCCCGCCGCGCGCGCGCTGCTCGCCGCCTGGGGCGCCGCGCCCGCCGCGCCCCCCGCGCCCGCCGCGCCCGCGCCCGCCGCCGCGTCCCCCACAACCCCTCTCGCCGTCCGAACGTCTGCTGGCGTCGCCCTCGCCACCCGCGCCCAGCGCCACGCGATCGTCGTCGCGGCCGGCATCCACGCACTCGTCCCGCTGCTGCTCCATGACCTGCAGGGGTTGCTTACGGACCTCGGTGACCCGCCAGGGAGGTCAGACCGACAGACCTGGACGGAATCCAGTCACGTGGCCGATTCGGTGGTGCGGGCCGCCGAGGCGCTCCTCGACGCTGCCGGCCGGCGGGACTGATTCCCCGCAAACACGTTATTAACGCCTTTAGTGTAAATTTAGTGGAAATCGCATACCAGATTTGCCGGAATGGCGATATTCCCCGTCGTTACGGGCAATTTGGGTTTGTTCCCGTCCGCGAGCCTTGTTAGCTTCGCCGAACCCCCACCGACCTCAAAGGAGGAGCACTGTGACGAAATCAGAGTTCGTCGACCAGGTGGCCGCCAACAGCGGCCTCAGCAAGAGAGACGCCGGAGACGCCGTCGACGCCGTCCTCAAGACGGTCGAGGACGCGCTCAAGCGCGGCAGCGAGGTCACCTTCTCGGGCTTCGGCAAGTTCCACGTCGCCGAGCGCGGCGCGCGCGAGGGTCGCAACCCGAGCACGGGCGAGAGAATCCAGATCGCCGCGTCCAGAGTCCCGCGCTTCACGCCGGGCTCGGGTCTGAAGAGATCCGTCAAGGGCTAGCAACGCGCCTCGGCTTCGGCACGGCTTCGGCTGCAGACCTGCGGACGGGATCGCTGGGCTGCGGCGGGAGCCGTGCCGGGGATGGCGGCCACCCGCAGGCGCCGTCCCATCGCGCTCTGGCGCCGACCGCGCGGGTATAGTCGCCGCGCTATGGCCTGGTATCGCCCCGCGCATTTCCTCGCGCCACTCTCGTTGATCGCCGTCGGAGTGGGCGTCGTGGTGATCGTCAAGAAGGAGACGCACCACTCGTCGCCCCCCGCGCAGACGACCACCGTCTCGAGAGCGCCGAGAAGACACACCGCTCCGAAGAGAGCGCGCACGTACGTCGTCAGAGAAGGCGACACGCTCTCCGAGATCGCCGCCCACGCGAAGATCTCGCTCGCGACGCTCGAACGGCTCAACCCGAACGTCAGCGCGACGACGGTCCACCCCGGCCAGAGACTCAAGCTCTCGCGGTGACGCGGCGCGCTCGCACCGCCCGCGCCGCGCTCCCGCTCCTCGCCGCCCTCCTGACGCTCACGAGCGCGGCGATCGCCTCGGGCGCGATCGGCGCAAGCCCCGCCGGCGCCGCCGCGATCCCGTCGCCCCCGCGGATCTCCGGTGACTCCGCCGCCGTGCTGGAGGCCTCCACCTCGATCCCGGTCCTCGCGATCGACGCCGGCCAGGAGCGGCTGATCGCCAGCACGACGAAGATGATGACCGCACTCGTCACGGTCGCCTCCGTCCCGCTCACGAAGGTCTGCACCGCGCCGTACTACCCCGCCGGCGCGGACGAGTCGCTGCTGGGCCTGCGCACCGGCGAGCGGATGACGGTCGCGGACCTGCTGCGCGGCCTGCTGGTCGTCAGCGGCAACGACGCCGCGGCCGACCTCGCCGTCTGCGTCTCCGGCTCGATCCCGCGCTTCGTCGCCGCGATGAACGCGAAGGCACGCGCACTCGGCCTGCACCACAGTCACTTCACGACGCCGGTCGGGCTCGACACGCCCGGCAACGCCGCGACCGCCGCGGACCTCGCGCGGATCGGCATCGACGTGCGCGGGAACGCCTTCCTGCGCGGGGTGGTCGACCTGCGGCACGTGACGCTCAGCAGCGGCGACTTTCCGCGCAACCTGACCAACCGCAACACGCTCCTGCTCGACGTCCCGTGGGTGAACGGCGTCAAGACCGGTCACACGAACGCGGCCGGCTACATCCTCGTCGCGTCCGGCGCGCAGCACGGCCTCACGTTCGTCGCCTCGGTGCTGGGCGAGCCGAGCGAGTGCGCTCGCGACGCCGACGCCCTCGCGCTGCTGCGCTGGGCGTTCGCCAGCTACCACTTCGTCAGACCGTTCCTGCGCGGCACCGTCTACGCACGACCTCGGCTGCGCGACCCCGCCCCCGGCGACGCGGGCGCCCGCGTCGACCTGGTCGCGGCGACCACCGTCCGCAAGCTGCTGAAGCGGGATGCCGCCGTCCGCCTGCGCGTCGACGCGCCCGCGAGCGTCGCGGGACCCCTCAGACGCCACGCGGTCGTCGGGCACGTGACCGTGGTCGCGAACGGCCGCACGCTCGCGCGCGTCCCGCTGATCACCGCCAGAGCGGTCCCGGCGGCCGCGGCGCCGGCGCGCGCCCCCGCCGTGGTTGCGCGAGCCGGTAGCCTGGTACCGATCGTGGCGATCCCGGGGAGTGGAGGCCTGCTCCCGCTGCCGAGGCTCCACGGCGAGCCACGGCGCCCACGTCGCCGCGCGGACCTGGAGGCTGCATGATCATCACCGTCACCCTCAACACCGCGATCGACAAGACGCTCGAGGTGCCGAACTTCCGCATCGGCCGGCGTCACCGCTCGGTCGACCAGACGACGATGCCGGGCGGCAAGGGCGTCAACGTCGCCCGCGCGATCAAGCGCCTCGGCCGGCCCGTGATCGCGACCGGCTTCGCGGGCGGCGCGACCGGGACCCGCATCGTCGAGGCGCTGACCGCCGAGTCGATCCTCACCGACTTCGTCCGCATCCGCGAGGACTCCCGCACGAACACCGCCGTCCTCGACCCGACGACCGGCGGCCAGACCGAGATCAACGAGCGCGGCCCGGCCGTCTCCGAGCGCGAGCTGGAGCTGTTCCGCGACAAGCTCCTCTACCTCGCGCAGGGCGCCGACATCTGCGTCTTCGCCGGCAGCCTCCCGCGCGCCGTCGACTCCGACGTCTACCACGGCCTGATCCGCGAGCTGCACAAGCTCGGCGTCACGACCGTCGTCGACACCGACGGCGAGCCGATGCGCCACGCGGTCCGCGCCGAGCCGACCGTCGTCACGCCGAACGTGGCGGAGGCGGAGGAGCTGGTCGGCCACGAGTTCAACGACGACGAGGACCGCACCGCGGCGATCGCCGAGCTGGTGGAGCTGGGCCCGCGCGAGGCGATCATGACGGTGCCCGACGGCTGCTTCGCCCAGGTCCAGACGGAGGACGGCCCGCAGCGCTACCGCGTCCGCATCGAGCAGCAGGAGGCGCGCGCCGCGGTTGGCTCCGGCGACGCCTTCCTCGCCGGCTACGTCGCCGCCCGCTACGACGGCCGCGCGCCGGTCGAGTGCCTGCGCTTCGGCGTCGCCTGTGGCGCCGAGTCGACCAAGCACTTCGGCGCCGGCGTGATCGATCCGCACGGCGTCGAGCGGCTGCTCGGCGCGGTCGAGGCGATCCCGCTCGGCCTCCCGGCCGCGACCTCCTGACGCGACACGCAGGCACTCTGCCGCGACGGCTCGGCGAGCGGGGAGCCGACACCCCTCGCTGCTACAGTGAATCGCCTCGGTGGTCGCCGCCTCCACCGCGACGATGACACCCTCCCGGCCCCGTCTCGACGGGGCCGTTTCGTCCGCCACGACCCGTACGGTGTTGGAATGGAAATTGAGATCGGCCGCGGTAAGAAGGCCCGCCGCGCATATGGATTCGACGACGTCGCGATCGTGCCTTCCCGGCGCACGCGGGACCCGGACGACGTCGACATCTCGTGGACGCTCGGCCCCTACCGCTTCGAGCTGCCGCTGCTCGCCTCGGCGCTCGACGGCGTCGTCTCGCCGGCGACCGCCGGGACGATCGGGAAGCTCGGCGGTCTTGCCGTCCTGAACCTCGAGGGGATCTTCTGTCGCTACGAGGACGTCGACGAGCAGCTCGAGCGGATCGCGGGCCTCTCGCGTGAGGAAGCGACCCGCGAGATGCAGGAGATCTACCGCGAGCCGGTCAAGCCGGAGCTGATCGCGCAGCGGATTCGCGAGATCAAGGAGCAGGGCGTTGTCGTCGCCGCGTCGCTGACGCCGCAGCGCGTTCGCACCCACTACGAGACGGCGCTCGACGCCGGCCTCGACATCCTCGTGATCCAGGGGACGGTCGTCTCCGCTGAGCATGTCTCGACGGTGACCGAGCCGCTCAACCTGAAGGAGTTCATCGGCCAGGTGCCGGTGCCGGTCGTCGTCGGCGGCTGCGCCTCCTACCACACGGGCCTTCACCTGATGCGCACCGGCGCGGCCGGCGTGCTCGTCGGCGTCGGCCCGGGCGCGATCTGCACGACGCGCGGCGTGCTCGGCATCGGCGTCCCGCAGGCGACGGCGATCGCCGACGTCGCGGCCGCCC
>JAATFK010000041.1 GCA_015655225.1 Solirubrobacterales bacterium
AGGGTGTCGTTGCCCTCGCGTGGCTGGTCGGACTCGGAGCGCCATTCGCCGGTCCAGAGATGTCGCGGAGAGGTCATTGGTCCGTCGAGAGTAGTGAAACACCGTAAGCACGCATTAAGACTGGGTTGGGTCGGACCCGTCTTCGGCGAGTCGTTCGGCGGCGCCCTCCAGCGCGCGTCTCTGGGCTGGCGTGAGGCGGTCGAGCAGGTGCCGGCGCACGGCCGCCGCGTGCAACGGGCGGGCGCGGCGCAGGGCGTCGCGACCGGCGGAGGTCAGCGCCACGAGCGGGCTCGCGCCGGCTCCGCCGCCGCGGCGCTCCACCAGGCCACGCTCCTGCATCCGCGTGAGGTGGTGAGAGAGGCGGCTCTTGGACCAGCGCATCGACCGCGCCAGCTCGCCCTGCGGGAGCGCGCCGGGGACGCCACCGAGCAGGTCGAGGCGGTCGAGGACGCCGAAGTCCGGTCCCGAGAGGCCGTCCTCGCCGCCGAGGTCACGCTCGACGCGCGAGCGGACGACCTCGCCGATCGCCTTCAGCGCGTGCCACTGCCGCAGCTCCTCGGGGGAGAGCGGGGCGGCGGGCGGCGGCTGCTCGGTTGACACGTCAACGTCGATGGTAGAGTGGTTGACATGTCAACACCCACGACCTCTCACGCGCACCAGCCGCCGGTCGCGCTCGTCACCGGCGCCAACAAGGGGATCGGGAAGGCGATCGCCCAGGGCCTCGCCCGTCGCGGCCTGACCGTCGTCCTCGGCTCCCGCGATCTCGGCCGCGGCGCCGCCGCCGTCGCCGAGCTGGCCGCCGACCCCGCGACCGTCGCGGCGGGCGGTCGTCACGAACGCGCTGCTCCCGCTGCTGCGGCGCGCCCCGGCGGCGCGGATCGTCAACGTCTCCAGCCTGCGCGGCTCGCTCGGGTCGCCGGCGGCGCTCGCCGGCCAGCCGTCGATGTCGTACTCGAGCTCGAAGACCGCGCTCAACGCACTCACCGTCCACTACGCCCACGAGCTGGCGGGCACCCCGATCAAGGTCAACGCGGCCGCGCCCGGCCACGTCGCGACCGACTTCAACGGCTTCCGCGGGGAGCGCACGCCGGAGCAGGGCGCGGCGATCGCGGTCCGGCTCGCGACGCTCCCGCCGGACGGCCCGACCGGCGCCTTCCTCGACGACGACGGCCCGCTGCCCTGGTAGAGGCTCAGGTGGGTGCGGACGCGGGCGCCGGCCCGGCGCGCGGCGCGCACGGCAGCGCCGCGTCAACCGGCACTCCGGCGAGCTGGCCGCCGGCGCACTGGTCGGCGCGCACCGGTCGCGGCGCGGGCGTGCGTCTCGGGTCGCGGATGCCGGCGAACCCGAGCACGCCGCCGATCGCGACGAGCGCGGCGGCGATCCCCATGCCGACGTGGAACGCGCGCGTCGAGGCGTCCTCGCTCGCGCGCGTCAGCGCCGCCCGCTGTGCGACCGGGACGGCGGTCAGGTCGACGACCCCGAGCGTCCGCTTCTTCGCCGAGCTGACCGCCGCCCGCGAGCGCGCGTCGAGCGGCCGTCCGGCGAGGTTCGCGTCGAGCGCGCTCGTGAACTGCGCCGCCACGACCGCGCCGAGCGCCGCCGTCGCGAGCAGCCCCGCGACGCGCGCGACCGCGTTGTTGGTCGCCGACGCGATCCCGGCGTTGCTCTCGTCGGCGCCCGCGAGCACGGTCGCGGTCAGCGGCGCGACCGTCATCGAGAGGCCGAGCGAGAACAGCAGCAGCGCCGGCAGCAGGTCGGCGACGAAGCTCAGGTGCGCGTTCACCCGCAGCATCAGCAGCAGCCCGGCGGCCGCGACCAGCGGTCCGGCGCCCATCAGCACGCGCGGCCCGACGCGGTCCGCGAGCGCCCCGAAGCGTCTCGACAGCAGGAACATGATGATCGTCGTGGGCAGCGTCGCGAGCCCGCTGTCGAGCGCGCTGTAGCCCGCCACCTGCTGCAGGAACAGGACGAGGAAGAAGAAGACGATCCCGAGGCCGGCGTACATCGTGAACGTCTCGAGGTTGCCGACCGCGAAGTTGCGCCGCGAGAACAGCGACAGCGGCAGCATCGGGTCGCGGTGACGCGACTCCCAGCGCAGGAAGACGGCGAACAGCGCGATCCCGAGGACCAGCGGCAGCCACACGCCCGGGTCGCTCCAGCCGAGCCGCGGCTGCTCGATCAACGCGAACGTCGGGCCGGCGAGCGAGATCGCCGCCAGCAGCGCGCCGACCACGTCGAGTCGCGGTCGCGGCCCCGTGCGCACCCGTGCCGGGATGCGCGCCGAGAGCGCGAGCGTCACGAGCACGAACGGGACGTTGACGGCGAACACCCAGCGCCACGAGGCGACGTCGATGATCTGGCCGCCGGCGAGCGGGCCGATCACGGTCGCGATCCCCGACCACGCGGTCCAGGAGCCGATCGCGGCGCCGCGCTCTCTCGGCGCGAAGGTCGCGATGATGATCGCCAGCGCCGCCGGTGCCAGCAGCGCGCCGAAGAGGCCCTGGAGCGCGCGGGCGACGATCAGCGCCTCGATCGACGGCGCCACCGCGCACGCGACCGAGACGACGCCGAAGCCGGCGACGCCGATGCGGAAGATCCGCCGTTCGCCGAACAGGTCGCTGAGCGAGCCGCCCAGCAGGATCAGCGCGCCGAGCATCAGCAGGTAGCCGTTGGCGACCCACTGCTGGCCGGCGAGGCCGCCGCCGAGGTCGCGCTCGATCGACGGCAGCGCCACGTTCACGACGGTCGCGTCGATCCCGACGACGAACGATCCCATGATCGCGGCGATCAGGGTCATGCGCTGTGCCGTCGTCATCCTCGGCGACGTTATCGGGCGTGGTGGGGATACTCCAGCGATGGACGAGACCCTGACCCCGCCGTTCGACGCCGAGCGCGACCACTGGCGCGGTGGCGCCGAACCGGCGACCACCCTCCTGATGTTCGGCGACTTCCAGTGCCCGTTCACGCGCGCGGCGGTGCGGCGGCTCTCGAAGCTGGCGCCGCTCTACGGCGACTCGCTGCGGTTCGCGTTCCGCCACTTCCCGCTGACCGAGCTGCACCCGCGCGCGCTCGCGGCCGCGATCTTCGCCGAGGCGGCCGGCGAGCAGGGCCGCTTCTGGGAGCTGTTCGACGTGCTGGTCGCCCACCAGGAGGCGCTCGAGGCCGACGACCTGCTGCGCTACGCGCGGGAGGTCGGCGTCGACTTCGCGCGCGCCGACGAGGAGGCGATCCTCGTGCGGATCCAGGCCGACGTGCGCAGCGGCATCGCAAGCGAGGTGCAGGGGACCCCGACGCTCTTCCTCGACGAGGTCGAGCTTGGTGGCAGCCACGACACGGCGTCGCTCAGAGCGGCGCTCGAAGAGGCCGGCGCGACGCCCCGCTAGCTGAGCGATTCCGTGTGGAATCACTCATCTGCCGGCGCCGGGCGGCGGGTAGCCTCGCTGGCATGACCACCTATCGCTCACTCGGAAGAACGGGCATGTACGTCAGCCCGCTCTGCCTCGGCGCCATGATGTTCGGCGACTGGGGCAACCCGGACCACGACGAATCGATCTGCATCATCCACACCGCGCTCGACGCGGGCATCAACTTCATCGACACCGCCGACGTCTACACCAACGGTCGCTCCGAGGAAATCGTCGGCGAAGCCATCGCCGGCAACCGCCATGAATGGGTGCTCGCCACCAAGGTCG
>JAATFK010000449.1 GCA_015655225.1 Solirubrobacterales bacterium
CGAACCAGCGCGCCGCCGACCTGGCGCTGATCAACACCCGGCGCGTGTGGACCGCCGCGTTCGCGTTCAGCGCGATCGCGTCCGTGCTGGTCGGCGTGCTGCTGGCGGGCTTCGCCGGCAGCGTCGACGACACGCTGGGCAACCCGTACCTGTTCCAGAGCGTCGCCGCCGTCGTCGTCGGCGGCACCGTGTTCGGTGGACCGGGCGACTACTCGCGCACCGTCATCGGCGCGCTCTTCCTGTCCGTGCTCACGACCGTGCTGATCGGGCACGGGGCGAACGCGGCGGACCAGCAGATCCTGTACGGCGCGATCGTGCTGCTCGCGGTGACGCTGTACGGCCGCGACCGCGCGCTGCGCGATCGCATCTGACCGAGGGCTGAATTGTCATTCGCCTCAGTTGAGGCATCAGGAGAGAGAGGGACCGTTGTGAGGAACCAAGCTGGGAGAAGATCCAGAGCCCGTGCCTGGAAGCCGTGGCTGCTGCTGGCCGCCGCCCTGGTGATCGCGCTCACGCTCGCCGCCTGCGGCTCGTCGTCGCGTGCCGGCGGCGGCTCGGACTCGTCGTCGGGCTCGTCGAGCACGACCGCCGACTCGGGCAGCAGCACGACCGCGACCGCCAGCTCGAGATGCGGCGAGGTGCCGAACATCCCGGTGCAGGACCCGGACGGCGTCGTCGCGTCGCTGCCGAGAGCCACGCAGGCGCTCTACAGCGGCTACCCCGGCCCGGTGCGCAGAAGCCCGTGGGCCACGTCGAGACCGGTTCCCGGTCCGTGGAAGATCGGCCTCTCCAACCTGGCCGCGAACTCCGCCTTCGAGACCAACCTCTTCAGAGGCATGGACGAGGCGTTCGCCGAGGCCAAGAGAGAGGGCCTCGTGACCGGCTCGCTGCAGAGAGCGATCCTGCCGGACCAGGCGACCGAGACCCCCGCGCAGCAGATCGCCGGCTACCAGGCGATGATCCGCAACGGCGTCCAGGGCGTCATCATGACCCCGCTCGCCGGCCCCGCGATCGCCCCCGCGATCACGGCCGCGGGCAAGCAGGGCGTCCCGACGGTGATCCTCGGCAACACGAACCCGTCCGACTACGCGATCGCCGACAACCCGCTCAACATCGCCGGCGGCACCGCCGCGACGATCAGAGCGATGGGCGGCAAGGGCAACATCGTGATCGTCCGCGGCCTCGCCGGCGCGCCGGCCGAGACGTACGGCTACACGCAGATCATGGACGAGGTCAAGGCGTGTCCCGACCTGCACGTGGTCGGCACGATCAACGGCAACTGGAACAACGCGACCGCCAAGACGGCGATGCAGCAGTTCCTCGCCTCGCACCCGCAGAAGATCGACGGCGTGCTGCAGAACGGCATCATGGGGCAGGGCGTCATCCAGGCGTTCCAGCAGGTCGGCCGCACGGTCCCGCCGGTGTCGATGGTCGGCGGCCAGGCCGGCGACCTGTCGTACTTCGCTGACAACCTCAGCAAGGGCTACAACACGGGCGGCAGCGCCTACAACGGCGTCCAGCAGGCCTACTCCGCGATGCGCGTGCTGCTGAACACGCTCGCCGGCAGACAGCCGAGAGTGACGGACATCCCGATCCAGGCGACGGTCGTGACGAGAGACAACGTCAGATCGTTCGTGCCCCCGGGAGCGACGCTCAACACGCTCGGCGATCCGCTCGGCTCGCCGGCGACGTTCTCGCCGCAGTCGTACCTCGACCCCTTCTTCAACAGAAGAGGCGGGGCCTCGCACCTGTAGGACCTGTCGGACCTGTCGGATCGGAGGATCCGCCGCGCCGGCGCAGCGATGCGCCGGCGCGGCGTCCCCCCCCCCAGGGAAGGGAGCCGCACGTGCTGGAGCCAGCGCAGGAGGCGACGCTAGACGCCGTCCTCGACCGCATCATGCCGGCTGACGCCCACGGCCCGGGCGCGCTCGACCTCGGCGTCGGGCGCTATCTGCGCGACGCGCTCGCGTCCGCCTACGCCGCCGACCTGCCGGCCTACCGCGGCGGCCTCGACGCGCTCGACGCGCGCGCTCGGGAGGCATACCGCGTCACGTTCGCGACGCTCTCCCCGCAGCTCCGGGACGGGCTGCTGCTGGCCTCCGAGACGGGCGCCGCGGGCGCCGAGGCCGCGACCTTCTTCGAGCTGGTCCGCCGCCATGCGATCGAGGGCCTGTTCGCCGACCCCGCGTGGGGCGGCAACCGCGACGGCGGCGGCTGGGAGCTGATCGGCTACGCCGGCCCGCGCCGCGCGTGGAGCGCCGAGGACCAGCAGCTCGACGCGACCCCGGCGCGCTCGCGCCCCGACGTGTCCGCCCCCCTGCCGGGCGCCCCCGGGCCGCGATGAGCGTGGGGGAGCCGCACGCCGACGTCGTGCTGGTCGGGCTCGGCGCGAGCTGCGCGATCGCCGCCGAGGTGCTGACCGCCGCCGGGCTCGAGGTCGTCGCCTTCGAGGCCGGCCCGCGCCTCGACGCGGCGATGATGACGAGCGACGAGCTGCGCAACGACGTGCGCGAGTGGATGAGCCAGCCGAAGGCGGCGCACGAGCTGCCGACCTGGCGCGCGCGGATCGGCGAGCGCGCCGGACCGTCGCCGTGGCCGGTGCGGATGGTGAACGCGGTCGGTGGCACGACGCTCCACTACCCCGGGCTCAGCGCGCGGCTCGATCCGTGGGTCTTCGACGCCCGCACGCGCACGGCGGAGCGCTACGGCACCGATGCGATCCCGCTCGACGCGACGCTCGTCGACTGGCCGCTCGACTACGCCGAGCTGGAGCCCTTCTACGCGAGAGCGGAGCAGGCGATCGGCGTCGCGGGGGCGGCCGGGCATCCCGAGGGCGACCTCGTCGGCAGCCCGTTCGAGGGACCGCGCTCGCTGCCGCTGCCGTTGCCGCCGCTGCGCCGCAGCGGCTGGACCGAGCTGATGGCCGGCGCCGCGCGGCAGCTCGGCTGGCACCCCTTCCCGGCCCCGGCCGCGATCAACTCCGAGCCGCACCACGGCAACCCCGGCTGCACGTACTGCGGCTTCTGCACCGCGACCGGGTGCTACCGCAACGCGAAGGGGACGGCCGACGTGACGTCGATCCCGCGGGCGGAGGCGACCGGGCGGCTGCGCG
>JAATFK010000598.1 GCA_015655225.1 Solirubrobacterales bacterium
CAGCGACCTCGCCGACTGGCTCCGCACCCGCCAACGCACCATCCGCCACGCCGCTCCTGGGCTCGACCGATGACCGACACCGCCTCACCCCGGCGGCTCGCTCGTGACGACGTTCTCACCGCCGCACAGGTCGCGCAGCTCCTCTCGCTGCCCAAGTCCACCGTCTATGCCCTCGCCAAGCGCGGCGAACTGCCGTGCGCGCGCCTCGGTCGCACCGTTCGCTTCGTCCGCGACGACATAGAACGACGCCTCCGCAGCACCTGAGATGGACGCGCCGCGCGAATCAACGGCCAGTTGGTACTCCCTGCTGGTACTCCCCCGCCTCAGCGACCCCAGCAGAGGTCCCCACCAAACGTAAAACCCCCGCCAGGAGCGGGGGTTCAAGCAACGCGCCCGAGAGGATTCGAACCTCTGACCTTCGGTTCCGTAGACCGACGCTCTATCCAGCTGAGCTACGGGCGCAGTGCGAGCGGGCATTCTATCGATCCGGTCGCAAGACGGCCCGCCGGGGTGCCGGCGGGCCGCGACGGAGAGGGCGGGATTCGAACCCGCGATGGAGTTTAACCCCCATACTCGCTTAGCAGGCGAGTGCCTTCAGCCACTCGGCCACCTCTCCTTGCGGAGCTGACGGCGAAGTCTAAAGGCTTCGGGCTGCCGCGTGCGGTCAACCCCACACGCCCGCCCGCTCGTGCGAACATTGGCCGGCTCGCCCCGCCCTCGGAGGGGTGGCAGAGCGGTTGAATGCACTGGTCTTGAAAACCAGCAAGGGCTTCGGTCCTTCGAGGGTTCGAATCCCTCCCCCTCCGTCGCAGCTCACGCTGCCAGACGCACAAACGCCCCCGGGAGCCGAATGGCCCCCGGAGGCGCTTGCACTGGCGTCGCGCCAAGGCAGCGGGCGACACCGACGCTTTCATACGCGGCCTCCGCGGCCCCGGATCAAGCCGAGCGGCCTTGGCGCATCCGCCGCATCCGATCGCCGCGCCCCGGGTAGTGCCTCCCCCATCCGAAAACGAGGACGGAGGTCGCACGATGTCCCGCAGTCGTTCCATCCGCGCCGTGGTCGCAACCGGGGCGCTGGCCGCAGCCCTCACCGGTCCTGCCGCCGTCGCCCACGCCAGCGACAGCGACATCCGCGCTGTTGTCATCCACGCCGGCAAGACGATCACCAACGACGAGAGCACCCTCGTCCAAGCCGAGGGCAAGTACCTCAGAACCAAGGACCCGGCCCCGGTCCGCACCGCGATCCAGCACGAGATCAAGGACCTCAAGGCGCTCAGAACGAAGCTCGGCAAGCAGTCCTCCTCCACCGCGAACGGCGCGAAGGGCAAGAGACTCCTCGTCAGCGGAGTGTCCGAGATCGTCACGGCCTACCAGCGCCTCGACACCGTCTTTGCGAACGCCGGCAGAGACACCGCCAAGGCCAGAAGCGAGTCGAAGAAGGCGATCGCCAACGTCAGAAAGGGCCAGTCCGAGATCGCGAAGGGCGAGAAGCTCCTGACTCCTCCCGCCACCGCCTCCTAGCGCCCGCGAGCCGCCCACGACCCGGCACGGGAGGCTCCATACTGAGCCTCCCGTGCGCCTCCTGATCGACACCGACACCGCCGCCGACGACGCCGTCGCCCTCCTCCTCGCCCTCCGCTCGCCCGGCGTCGAGGTCGCCGCCCTCACGATCGTCGCCGGCAACGTCCCCGTCGGGCAAGCGGCCCGCAACGCCCTCGCCACCCTCGGCGCCGCCGGCCGGCTCGACGTCCCCGTCCACGTCGGCGCCGCCGTCCCCCTGCTCCAGCCGATCGCCTTCGCCACCGAGGTCCACGGCGAGGACGGCCTCGGCGACAGCTTCCTCCCGCCGGTCGGCTCCCCCAGCCCGGTCCCCGCTCTCGACGCGACCCTCGCCCTCCTGCGCGCCGGCGACCCGAACTCCCTGACCTGGGTCGCCCTCGGCCCCCTCACGAACGTCGCCACCGCGATCCTCGCCGACCCGGCCGCCTGCCGCCGCGTCCGCGAGCTCGTGATCATGGGCGGCGCCGGCGACGGCGTCGGCAACGTCACCCCCGCCGCCGAGTACAACTTCTGGGTCGATCCGGAGGCCGCGCGGATCGTCCTGCGCGCGGGAATCCCGATCCGCCTCGTCGGCTGGGACCTCTCCCGCCGCCCCGACGCCCTCTTCACCGCAGCCGACCGCGCCGCCCTCCAGGCGAGCGGCCCGCTCGGCGCCTTCGCCGAGCGCGTCACGCGTCGCCTGTGGGAGTTCGCGACCGGCAGCCACCATCGGGACGGGATGGACCTCCCCGATCCGATCGCGGTCGCCGGCGCTGTCGCGCCCTCCCTCCTGACCTGGGAGCCGCGCGCCGTCGACGTCGAGTGCCGTGGCGAGCTGACGCGCGGCGCCGCTGTCGTCGATCATCTCGCCGTGACCGGCCAGCCGCCCAACGTGGAGCTGGCAACCGCCCTCGACGGTCCCGGCTTCAAGGCGCTCGTGCTGGAGCGCCTGGCGGGGTAGGGCTCTGTCCGTCGACCACGACCACGAAGGAACTCGATGGGAACCCACGAACCGCAGGAACTGCTGCTCGACGAGATGCGCACCGACCTGCTCAAGGCCGACGCCGCCTTCCATCGCGACGAGAAGCTGATGACCGAGGTCTACCACGCGCTCACGAACCGTCGTTGGCACAGAGTCGAGCTCGACGGCGAGCTGTCGCTCAGCTGGAGACGCGCCGCCGACCTCGTCGACGAGCTGCGCGCCGCGAGCGGCCACACGCCCCTGAACCTCGAGGCGACCGGCGGCGAGGGCTTCGTCAGCCGCCAGGTGACCGGCATCCTCGGCCCGCTCGGCTGGCGCTCGAGACCGCTCGACACGACCTCCAACGATCCCGCCCACCAGGTCTCCGGCGGCCAGCCCGACCCGCACGCCGAGCCCGAGTGGGCCGTCGCGCTGTTCCGGCTCGACCCGACCGAGACGATCGGCGCCGACGAGGCCGTCGCCGACCTCCGCGCCGCCCTCCCGGACGCGCGCGTCGACGATCCCGACGACGTCGGCGTCTTCGAGGTCCACCTCCGCGCCCCGTCGTTCGACGCCGCGCTCCACGTCGTCTGGGACGCGATGGCGGCGGCCGGCGCCGACGGTCGCATCGTCTTCATGGAGCACCCGGAGATCCCCGAGCACTGGAAGACGCGCCCGAGCAGACCGGGCGAGGCGGGCCCCAGATAGGGGCCGCCGGACGCGGCGTGTGGCTTTCCCGTCACGAGACGTAGGAAAGACGGCGGTCGCGGGCATACAGTTAGAGGTCACCGACCGCCCGAGAACCGGGACCGCCAGAGAACGAGGAGCATCGATGAGCGCCCACACGCATACGCAGCTGAGCCAGGACCACCACCCGACCCTGCGCCACAACGACCGTGAGGCGATCGGCAGCGATCTCCAGGACATCCTGATCGAGCTGACCGACCTCGCGCTGATCGGCAAGCAGGCCCACTGGAACGTCGTCGGCCCGCACTTCCGCCCGCTCCACCTCCAGCTCGACGAGTTCGTCGATGCCTGGCGCCTCGCCGCCGACGCGGTCGCGGAGCGCTCCGTCGCGCTCGGCCACAGCGTCGATGGCCAGTCGCGGACGGTCGCGGCCCGCACCCAGCTCGCCGCCCTTCCCGAGGGCCCGCTCCAGGACGCCGACGTCGTCCGCGAGGTCAGCGAGCGGCTCGTCGACGTGATCGGCCACACGCGCACGAAGATGGACCGCCTCGAGGACGTCGACGCGGTCACCGCCGACATCCTCCACGGCGTCGTCGCCGGGCTCGAGGAGAACCTCTGGATGCTGCGAGTCCAGGCGGCCTGAGGCCTTCGACCGCGTGCTCGCGGTCCTCTACGACGTCCACGGGAACGTCGCCGCGCTCGACGCCGTGCTCGCCGACGCCGGCGCGGCCGGAGCGCGGCGCTTCCTGCTCGGCGGCGACTACGCGCTCTTCGGCCCCTGGCCACGGGAGACGCTCGACCGGCTCGACGCCCTCACCGGCGCGACCTGGATCCGCGGCAACGGCGAGCGCTGGACGAACGCCCCGGCCGAGTCGCCCGCCGACCTGATGGTCCGCCGCGCCGCCCGCTGGTGCGCGGAGGAGCTGGGCGCCGACGACGTCGCGCGCCTTGCGGCGCTCCCCGAGCAGGCGGTGCTCGACGGCGTCCGCTACTGCCACGCCTCGCCCCAGTCGGATGTGGTCGGGCTGCTGCCCGAGCCGTTCGAGACCGAGAGCTCGCTGCTCGCCGAGGTGCGCGAGGCGCGGCTCGTGTTCGGCCACACGCACCTTCCCTTCCAGCGCGCGACGGAGGACGGGCTGGAGCTGCTGAATCCCGGCAGCGTCGGGATGCCGTTCGACGGCGACGTGCGGGCCTCCTACGCCCTCGTCGCCGACGACGGCACGGTCGACCAGCGTCGCGTCGACTACGACCACGCCGGCGCCGCGGCGGCCGTCCGCGAACGGCTCGGGGACTGGGCCGAGCTGATCGCGCGGCGGATCGAGACGGGGCGCGCCGGCTAGCGCTGTTCAGCCGCGCGCGCCGGGGGCGACGATCCGCTCGCCCGGCGCGATGCAGGCGCGCGCGATCAGCTCCGCGACGACGACCGCGCTGACCAGCTCGACCGCCAGCAGGGCGAGCAGGACCGTCAGCTGCACGCGCGCCGCCTCCGCCGGCGAGGCGCCGCCCAGCAGCAGGCCGACGAACGTGCCCGGGAGCGTGACGAGCCCGACGCTGCGGGTCTGGTCGATCGCGGGCACGAGCCCGGTCGTGATCGCCTGGCGGGTGAAGGGCGCGAGCGCGGTGCGGGCGGCGTCGCCGAGCGCGAGCCGCGTCTCCAGCTCGTCGGTCCCGCTCGCGAGCGCCTCCAGCAGCCGCCGGCCGGTCAGCGTCGTCGCGGTCATCGCGCCGCCGATCAGGATCCCGGCGGTCGGGATCGCCGCGCGCGGCGTAGCGGCGAACGCGCCGACGGCGAGCAGGATCCCCGTCGCGCCGAGCGCCGGCAGCGCGATCCCGGCGGCCGCGACGCAGCGGCCTTGGCCGGCCGGAAGGGGCGCGAGGCGGCCGCCGGAGGTCAGCGTCGCGGTCACGAGCATCACCGCGACGAACGCGATCGCGAGGACCGGGACGCGGAAGACGAGCGCGATCAGCGCGCCGACGGCCGCCAGCTGCAGGGCCGCCCGCACGGCCGCTCTCACGAGGGGGAGCGCGAGGTCGAGGCGGTAGCGCGCCGCGAGCAGCGCCGCACCGAGGACGAAGGCGGCGCCGGCGACGATCTGGGTGGTGGCGTGGGTCATGTCGCGGGGTCGGCGGGACCGTCGGCGGCGGGCGGGGCGCCGCGCGCGGCGGTGCGGCGCCGGGCGAGGGCGGCGCGGGGCGGGGCGCCGGCGGCCCCATCCTCCCGCGCCGCCTCCGCCAGCACCCGCTCGACCTCGCCGGTCACCGCGCGACCGTCGCGCAGGGCGATCGCTCGGTCGGCGACGAGCGCCGCGAAGCCGAGGTCGTGCGTCGCGACGAGCATCCCGATCCCCTCCTCGTGCGCGAGCCGCCGCAACGTCCGCGCCAGCCGCGCCGCCACCGCCGCGTCGAGCGCCGCGGTCGGCTCGTCGAGCAGCAGCAGCTCAGGCCCGCGCGCGAGCGTCCGCGCCAGCGCGACCCGCGCGCGCTCGCCGCCCGACAGCTCCGCCGCCGGGCGCTCGACGAACGCGGCGGCCGGCAGCCCGGCCGCGTCGAGCGCCGCCAGCAGCCGCTCCTCCGCGATCCCGTCGAGCCCGTAGCCGACGTTCTCCCGGACGCTCCCGGGCAGCATGAACGGCAGCTGCCCGACGAGCCCGACCCGCCGCCGCAGCTCGCGCGG
>JAATFK010000576.1 GCA_015655225.1 Solirubrobacterales bacterium
GCGGTCTCCGGGTCGATATGCGCGAGGGCGAGGCGGAACAGGACGCGGTACATGGCTCGCCCAGGCTACCGCCGAGTCGACCTGCTCCGGGGAGGCCGCGTCATGCTCGACGCGCAGCAGCGTGATGGCCGTCTCGAAATCCTCGAGCGAGTAGAAGCCCTGGTACACGCTGGCGAAACGGAGATAGGCGACCTCGTCGAGCTCGCGCAGCGGCGGCAGGATCGCCAGGCCGATGTCGTTGGCCTCGATCTGCGAGACGCCGGTCGCCCGGATGGCCTCCTCGACCTTCTGCGCGAGCAGAGCGAGATCGGCATCGCTCACCGGACGCCCCTGGCAGGCCTTGCGGACGCCGGACACGATCTTCTCCCGGCTGAACGGCTCGACGATCCCGCTGCGCTTGATCACGCTGAGACTCGCCGTCTCGGTCGTGCTGAACCGCCGGCCGCACTGCGGGCACTGCCGGCGCCGGCGGATCGCCAGTCCGTCGTCGGACGTGCGCGAGTCGATGACGCGGCTGTCCGGGTAGCGGCAGAAGGGGCAGAACATGGTCTGACCAGGATAAACGGCGCCTCAGCGCCGCGCTGCTCCCGACAGGCTCAATCGGCGAAGCGCGCCTGCACGGCATCGCCATGCGCCGGCAGATCCTCGGCGTCGCTGAGGGAGCGGATGAACGGCGCCACCGCCGCGAGCCCGTCGCGGTCGTACCGGATCACCTGCTGAGCGCGCAGGAAGGTCGCCGCGTTCAGGCCGGACGAGAAGCGCGCCTGACCGCCGGTCGGCAGCACGTGGTTCGAGCCGGCCAGGTAGTCGCCGAGGCTCTCGGGCGAGTCGGGTCCGACGAAGATCGCGCCGGCGTTCTCGATCAGATCGAGGGTCGCACCGGGGTCGCGGGTCTGCAGCTCGAGGTGCTCCGGGCTGTAGGCGTTGCTGAACCGGGCGGCGGACGGGATGTCGTCGACCAGCACGATGGCGGACTGCCGGCCGTCCAGGGCCACGGTCGCGCGATCCCGGTGGGGCGTGGCTGCGACCAGCCGCTCGAGCCGTTCGACGACCGCGCGCCCCAGCTCGGTGGAATCGGTGACGAGCAGCGCTGCGGCGAGCTCGTCGTGCTCGGCCTGGCTCACCAGGTCGGCAGCGATCAGCCCGGGGTCGGCGGTCTCGTCCGCGATGACGAGGATCTCCGTGGGCCCGGCCTCCGCGTCGATGCCGACGACCCCGAGCACGAGCCGCTTGGCGGCGGCGACGTAGACGTTTCCGGGCCCGGTGACGACGTCGACCCTGCGCAGGCCGATCTCCGGGACGCCGTAGGCGAAGGCGCCGATCGCCCCCGCCCCGCCCATCGCGTAGACCTCGTCGACGCCGAGCAGGCCGGCCGCCCCGAGAATCACGGGATGCGGCGCTCCCCCGAACTCCGCCTGCGCGGGCGACGCGAGCGCGATCGCTCCAACGCCCGCGACCTGCGCGGGCACGACGTTCATGACGACGCTCGACGGGTAGACGGCCTTGCCGCCGGGGACGTACAGGCCGACCCGTCCGACCGGCTGCCAGCGCTGCTCGACCTCCGCGCCATCACCGAGGACGGTCGTGCGGGCCGGCGGGATCTGCGCCGCGCTCGCGGCGCGGACGCGGCGGATGCTCTCCTCGAGGGCCGCCCGCACGGCCGGATCGAGCCCGTCGACGGCGGACTCGATCGCCGCGGGGTCGACCCGGATCGTCGTCGGGCGCACGCGATCGAAGCGCTCCGCCTGGTCGAGCAGCGCGGTCTCGCCCTGCGCGCGGACCGCGGCGATGAGCTCCCCCGCCGCCTCGGAGGCGACGGCGACGTCCACCCGCGCGCGCGGCACGAGGCCCGCGAGCTCGGCTCGCGACGGGCGGGTTCCGCGGAGGTCGAGGGTCTGGATCATCGCGGTCCAGCGTATCGACGCGAGCAGGCGGGCCCGCGCGCACGCGATGATGGACCGATGCAGGACCAGGAGGCCTTTCGCCACGCGTTCCGTCGTCTCGCGGCGGGCGTGTCCGTCGTGACCGCGCTCGACCCGGACGGCGAGCCGGCCGGATTCACCGCGACGTCGCTCGCGTCGCTCGCGGCCGATCCGCCGATGGCCACCTTCAACATGGCGCGGGCCGCGAGCTCCTGGCGAGCGGTCGAGCAGACGGAGCACGTTCTCGTCCACATCCTGGGGGCCCGCAATCGCGCCGCGGCGCACACCATGTCGCTCGACGCGCAGCTGCGCTTCCGGGGCGACCACTGGGAGCCCGGGCCTCTCGGGCTCCCCCAGTTGAAGGACGTGCCGGCATGGATGCTCGGCCGCATCATCGGCCGCTACCCGGTCGAGGACAGCGCGCTCGTGGTGGTCCGCATCGAGGACGGCGGCTTCGGCGAGCCGGACGAGCCGCTGCTCTACCACCAGCGGCAGTACTGGCGGCCGGGTCCGGCGATCGACTAAGCCGATCAGACCACGCAATTCGGGCCGAGCAGCCGCTTGAGCTCTCCGTAGAGGTCCGCCGTCACCGACACCGGGAACGGGATCTCGAACATGCGCGCCGTCTCGCCGCGCACCAGGCGCAACCGCACCTCGTTCTCGCCCGAGTGCCGGATGAGCACGTCGTTGAGCGCCGTGACGACGTCGGTCGTGGCGCGCTGCTCGGGCACCGAGATCACGAGCGGCCCCGAGCCGAGCGACTGGCCGGTGTCGGGCACGAAGAGGCTCTGCGCGTGGAGGTTGAATCCGTCGTCGCGGGAGCTCACGCGGCCCTTGATCACGACGATCGCGTCGGCCACCAGCGACGGCGAGAACTCCTGGTATGTCTTGCCGAGGAACATGACCGACACCTGGCCGGTGAAGTCCTCCAGCTCGACGATGCCGTAGGGATTGCCGGACTGGCGCGCGGTCCGGTGCTGGACGCTTGTCAGCAGGCCCGCGACCGTCACGACGTCGCCGTCCTGCGGCTCCGATTCGAGCAGCTCGCCGATCGAGACGCTCGCGTGCTTGGCGAGCGTCAGCTCCAGTCCGGCGAGCGGGTGGTCGCTCACGTAGAGGCCGAGCATCTCGCGCTCGAACGCGAGCTTGTCGCGCTTGGCCCACTCGGGGCGCTCCGGCACCCGCTCGACGGCGTGCTCCGGCTCGTCCCACAGGGAGTCGAAGTCGAAGCCGACCTGACCGTTCGCCTCCGCGCGCTTGTCGCTCACCGCGCTCTCGATCGCACTCTCGTGCACCTCGATGAGCGCCCGGCGGGTGTCGCCGAGCGAGTCGAAGGCGCCCGCCTTGATCAGCGACTCGATGGTGCGCTTGTTGAGGGCTCCGAGCGGGACCTTCCGCAGGAAGTCGTGGAAGCTCGTGAAGGCGTCCTTCTCCTCGCGGGCGGCGCGGATCTGATCGACGACGCCGAACCCGACGTTGCGCACCGCGCCCAAGCCGAAGCGGATGTCCTCACCCACGGCCGCGAAGTAGCCGATCGACTCGTTGACGTCCGGCGGCAGCACCTTGATGCCCATGCGACGGCACTCGTTCAGGTACATCGCGAGCTTGTCGCGCGCGTCGCCGACGCTCGTGAGCAGCGCTGCCATGTACTCGGCCGGGTAGTGCGCCTTGAGGTACGCGGTCCAGTAGCTGAGGACCCCGTAGGCGGCGGAGTGCGCCTTGTTGAAGGCGTAGTCCGAGAACGGGAGCAGGATGTCCCACAGCGTCTTGACGGCCGTGTCGCTGTAGCCGTTGGCCTTCATGCCGGCGACGAAGCCCTCGTACTGCTTGTCGAGCTCCGACTTCTTCTTCTTGCCCATCGCCCGGCGCAGGATGTCGGCCTGGCCGAGCGAGAACCC
>JAATFK010000208.1 GCA_015655225.1 Solirubrobacterales bacterium
CGAGCGGATCCTCTGCGCCGTCTTCGCCTTCGAGGACGCCAGAGGCCGTCCCCTCTACTGGATCTACAACTACAAGCGCGGCTTCTTCTACCCGTTCGTCCCCGCCGGCGGCGAACAGCAGCGCGACAACGAGACGGAGCTGCGCCTCAGAGCCCAGGTCGGCAGAGAGCTGCCGACCGAGCCCGAGCCCGAGCGCTGGTTCCCCCTCTGGGGCGCCCCGATCTGAGCGACGAGACGCGCCGGCCTGGAAAGAGCCGGCGCGCCGGAAGCGGCGTGCTACCCGGGAATCAGGCCCTCGCCGCTGAAGTCGTGCTTCGCCTCCTCGAAGGAGGTGTCGGCCGGCGGCACGATCACGTCGGAGGGACGCAGGTCGTCGTCGGCCAGCTTCGCGCCCTCGCCGTGGATCGTCGCGATGATCTGCGCGAACAGCTCGGTGAAGCGGGCCTCGTCGCCCGCCTCGACCGCCGCGACGGCATCGTTGTCGAGGACGTTGAGGCGCTCCGCACAGTCGCCGTCCAGCTCGTACTGGCCGTCGCCCGAGATGCGGACGATCATGCCGTTCTCTCCTGGCCCGCGTCAGCCTGGCCCGCACCGGTCCCGATCTGACCGGGCGCGGCCGCGCCGCCGCCCAGCTCGGCTCTCATTCTCTCCAGCTCGCTGTCGACCTGGCTGCCGGTGCTGAGCTGCGCGAGCTGCCGGTCGATGTCGTCGCCGCCGTCGCCGAGCTGCGTCAGGTCGGTGAACGCGCCGGCTCTCTCGAGCTCGTCCATCGCGCCCGCGCGGGCGCGCATGTCCTCGGTCTTGTCGAGCGCGCGCTGCATCGCGAGGCCAACGTCCGCCATCTCCTCGCCGACGCCCGTCGCAGCCTCGGAGATCCGGACCTGCGCCTCGGCCGCCGAGTACTGGGCCTTGACGACTTCCTTTCTCGACCGGAACGCCTCGATCTTCGACTGCAGTCTCGCCTGGTTGTCGATCATCGACTGCTGCTGCTGCTCGAGCTCGGCGACCTGCGTGTCGAGGCCCTGCAGCTCGCCCTGGATCGCGCTCTTGCGCTCCAGCGCGGTGCGCGCGAGCGCCTCGTTGCCGGCCGCGAGCGCCTGGCGCGCCTGCGTGTCGAGCTTGACGACCTGCTGCTCCATTCTCTGCGTCTGGAGCTGGAGGCGCTTCTTGGACGTGACGACGTCCGCGAGCCCTCTCTTCACGTTCTGCAACAGCTCCATCTGCTTCTGGTAGCTGTACTCAAGCGTCTCGGACGGATCCTCGGCTCTGTCGAGCAGCTTTGAGATTCTCGCCTTGACGACGGTTGAGAAGCGCCCGGTCAGGCCGGCCATCGGATCCTCCTTGGGGCAGGTTCGCGGTACGGGTCGGTCAAGCGTACCGACCCCTGTCCCGGCGGTCGCCTCGGCGTGGCCTAGTAGTTGAGGGGATGCCGCGCCAGGAAGCCGGCGGTCGACGGCTTGGCGGTGCGCCAGCGGGGTCCCGACTCGCCCGGTCCGGCGGTGTCGAGCCGCAGGCCGGCGATGATCATGAACGCGTGCTCGGGGTTCGTGTAGACCGTGATCCAGGTCCCCTTGCCCTTCGTCCCCCAGCTCATGAAGTCGCTCGAGTCCATCGGCGTGTCGATCAAGCCGCCGCCGTGAAGGGCGTAGGAGACGGTGCCGGAGCAGTCGTAGCCGCTCGACTTGAAGCTCGCGTGGCCGCCGCCCCAGACGTACGGCTTCGTGCGGATCTGGTTCGCCGCCCAGATCGCCTGCTGCACCTCGATCGGCGCGGCGGCGGGGGCGTACGCGACGCCTTTTCTGATCACGCCGCGCGTGCCGGGCACGGTCGGCTGCGGCAGCGGGGCGGGCGCGACGCCGAAGCCGGCGGCGCCGGGGCTGACGGGAGCGGGAACGGCGGGAGCCGGGGTCGGCGTCGCCGGTGCGGGCGCCGGGGTGGTCGCGGCCGGCGGGGTCGCCGGGACCGTGGGGGCGGGCGGATCGTCGCTCGCCGCGCCGCCCGTCGCCTTGGCGGCAGCCGAGGCGGGGAGAGCACATCCGAGCATCATGAGACCCGTCGCGACCAGGGTCGTGGCGCGCACCAGCGTTCCTCTTTCGTCGGCCTCCGGGGTTAGCTGACGGGCTAGCGCTGAAAGAGCCTGCGCTTCTCACGGTGTCCCGTGAGATTCGCCCCGAACGAACTGGGTCCCCCGGTCCGAGGCGTTGCCTCGGATTCGGCGTGGCGGCATCCTAGCGGACCCGAGCGACGTTACGTCAAGTCCGATCTCCGCACGTTGCGGCTTTGAACGCGACGCTCGCCGTGCCCAGGATGCCGCCGTGCGAACGCTCCAGATCCCGGGCCGACAGGTGCTCGCGCTCGTCCCGCTCGGCCTCGCCGCGCTCCTCCTCGGCGCCTGCGGCGGGAGCGACGGCCCGCGCGGCGACGCCAACGCCGATCCCGCCACGATCGTCCCCCGCACGGCGGCGATCGCCGCGACCGCCGCGGAGGACCGCTTGCGCAGACGCGGCGTCCTGCGCAGAGGCGGCAGCTACCGCGGCGTCGCCTACGAGCTGACGAGACGCGACCACACGCCGACGGCGCTCGTCGGCGACTTCCTCGTCGGCGCCACGTCGATCGGGACGCTGCGCGCGGTGGTCGACGCCTGGAGAGGCTCCTCCCTGGCTGAAAGCGCGCGCTACCGCGCGACCTGAACCAGGACGTCCTCCCGTGACTCGGCGGCACCGGGGCGTTCGTGCGCGGGACCACGCCGGTCGACGTCGGCGGCGGCTTCGAGCTGGGCTCACGCAACCCCGACGCGTCCCGCCGCGCCGTCGCGAAGGTGCGGCGGCTGGTCGAGCGCACCCGCCTCGCCCGCACGGGCCCGGTGACGCTGGCGGGCGGCCACGGCTTCGCGATGGTCCTGAGCGGGGTGCCGCAGCCTGTGGTCGTGCTGGCGCGCGGCGACCAGGTCGTGGTCGGCTACGCGCCGTCCTCTGCGCGGGACCTGCTCGACCCCGGGCAGCCGTTCTCGCGGAGCGACGCGGGCAAGGCCGCGATCGCGAGCCTCGGGAGCGGCTACCAGCCGTCGGTCGTCTTCGTCGCCGATCCGCTCTTCTCGCTCCTCGGGCTGGTGGGAGCGAACGACCCGGAGGTCGCGCGGGCGCTGCCGTACCTCGGCACCTACCGCTCGTTCGCGATCGGGACGAAGGCGAGCGGCAGCCGAACGTCCCTGCGGGTCGTCGCGAACCTGCGCCAGCCGCCGGCCGTCCCCGGCGGCGGTGGCGGGGGGAACGCCGGTGGGGGCGGGACCGAGATCGCCTCCACGAACGTGCCGTAGCGGGCGTTCTTCACCAGACGGCGGCTCGGCGAGGACGGCGGCTGGCTATCGTCCGCGCGATGCCCGCTCGCCTTCGCGTCCCGTTCCTCCTCCCCGTGCTGGCCGGCGTCGCGGCCCTCGGCCTCGCCGGCTGCGGCGGCGGGAAGACGGTCGTGACCAACACGGAGACCGCGACCAAGACGACCGTCGTGACGACGCCGCGGATCGGCCAGAGCGGCACCGTGCCGCAGGCCTCGCAGCAGCTCGGCTTCCCCGGCTTCGCGACGAAGAACACGACGCGGGTGGGCGGCGCCGACCCGACCGCCGACGCGGCCGGCGTGGCGCGCGCGGTCTATCCCGGCGGTGCGCCCGGGACGCTGCCGACGGCGGTCGCGCTCGTCGACGCGGCCGACTGGCACGCCGGCCTCGTCGCATCTGTCCTGATGAGCAGACCGCTCGGCGCGCCGCTGCTGCTGTCGAACGGGACGACCCTGCCGCAGGCGAGCAGCGACGCGCTCACGGCCCTCGCCCCGACCGGCGCGACCACGCTCGGCGGCGCGCAGGTGATCCGCGTCGGGACGGCGCCGACGCCGACGGGCCTGAGAGCGACGACGATCAGCGGCGCCGACCCGTACACGCTGGCGGCCGCGGTCGACCGCTTCGAGAGCGCCGTCGCCAGCAGACCGAGCCGGTCGGTGATCGTCGTCTCGGCAGACGATCCCGCCTACGCGATGCCGGCGGCCGGCTACGCCGCCAAGAGCGGCGACCCGATCCTGTTCGTGAGAAGAGACGAGATCCCGGGCGCGACGTACGCCGCGCTGCAGACGCACGCGAAGCCCGGCATCTACCTGCTGGGACCGACGTCGGTCGTCAGCAGAAGAGTCCAGACCGCGCTCGCAAGCCTCGGCAGAGTCACGCGGATCCAGGGCGCCGACCCGGTCGCCAACGCGATCGCGTTCGCGCGCTTCACCGACGGGACGTTCGGCTGGGGCGTCACCGACCCCGGCCATGGGCTCGTGTTCGCGAACACGAGCCGCCCGCTCGACGCGGCCGCCGCCGCGCCGCTGTCGGCGAGCGGGACCTACGGCCCGCTGCTGCTGACGACGTCCGCGACGACGCTCCCGGTCACGCTCGGCCAGTTCCTGCTCGACATCCAGCCGGGGTATCAGCAGGATCCAGTCCGCGGCGTTTACAATCACGGCTGGCTGATCGGCGACGCGTCGGCGATCAGCCTTCCCGTGCAGTCGCGCATCGACAGCCTCCTCGAGATCTCACCGGTCAAGGCAGGTCAATAGTGAGCCAAGCCGAGCATCCCGATCGACTGCGTCCCAGCCGCGAGGTCACGGTCGACGACGTGCACCAGCTGATGGGCGCCTCGACGCCGCACTTCGCGCTCCAGCTGCGCGAGCGCATCCGCCGCCTGATCCGCCCGCTCCCGACCGACCACCCGGCCCGCGTCCTCGGCGAGCGCGAGATCGCGCGCCTCGAGCTGATCGCGTTCGACGGCGAGGTCCGCGGCGAGCCGGCCCAGCCCGGCATGCACGCCCTCGCGAGCGTTCGCGACGACGTGACGCTGCCGGACGACGCGCACTGAGGACGCTTCGCCCGCCGCGCGGCGGGCACGCGGTCCGCGGCGGATGGCGCGCGGGGGTGCAACGTCTGTGCGCAAAACGGCTGACGACGGACGGGGCGGCTGCACGATGGAGCGATGCCACCCGCACCCGCAGCGCTCGACGGACTCGACTACGACGAGGCCCGCGCCGCCCTCGACCGCCAGGCCCAGCGGCTGATCGACTTCCGCGCCCGGGCCGGCGTCGTGCTGTCGAGCGCGACGATCTCGACCGCGTTCCTCGCGCCGCTCTCGCTCGGCGACCGTCCGCCGCCCGCCTCGACCTCGCCCTTCACCGGAACGAGCTGCTGCTTGTCCGGCTCGCCTCCCGGCTGCGCGCGAGCGCGTTCTTCACGACCGCCGCAGTGCTTTGGTGGGTAGTGCAGCTCGCGCTGCGATCGTAGGCTGACGGCATGGTGAAAGTTCCGAGAGACGTGTATCGCGAGTACTACCCCGACCTCCCCTCCGACGAGGAGCTGGGAATCGAGATCTACTACCCGCCCGGCGAGAGCGACTGGGCCTATCCGAAGGGCACCAAGCCCGAGCGGCTGGCGTACTTCGCGAAGCGGGTTGCTCGACGGCTGGGGCTTGGACGATTCGTGGGCGAGGACACGGGCCCTCCCGGCCTGCCACCACCGCCCCTGCTCCGGCGAAAGTAGCGCCCGCGGGGCCATCGGCTACGCTCGCCGGGATGGCGCGCGAGTCCTCTGTCCCCGCTCCCACCGGGATCCCCGGCAGCGCGCTGCCGGGTCCCTTCCCCGTCGGCGCCTACGCCTACCGGCTTCAGGAGCAGCTGCGCTCGTTCGCTCGCGTGCAGATCTTCGGCGAGGTCTGGAACCTCCGCACGAGCCGCACGACCGTCTACTTCGAGCTGCGCGACGCCCGTGGCGCGCTTGCCTGCTCGATGTGGCGCTCGGAGTTCGACCAGCTCGGCGTCGATCCGGTCGACGGCGCCCAGGTCGTCGTCGCCGGCGGCTGCGACTACTACCCCGGCAGCGCGACCTCGTCGCCCTCCTTCTCCTTCCGCGCGACCGACTTGCGCGTCGCCGGCGAGGGCGACCTGCTCGCCCAGGTCGACCGGCTCCGCAAGCTGCTCGCTGCCGAGGGGCTGCTGGAGCCGCAGAAGCGCCTCCCCCGTCCCCTTCTCCCGCGCACGATCGGGGTCGTCACCGGCGAGACCGGCAAGGCCCGCGACGACGTGCTCGCCGGTCTGCGCCGCCGTGGTTGGGGCGGGCGCCTGATCTGGGGCTTCGCCCCCGTCCAGGATCGCCACGCCGCGCCGAAGATCGCCCAGGCGCTGCGCGACCTCGCCGCGATCGACGAGGTCGACGTCGTGATCGTCGCCCGCGGCGGCGGCTCGCTCGCCGACCTCTTCGCCTTCTGCGACGAGACGCTCTGCCGCACCGTCGCGCTGCTGCGCGTCCCGGTGATCGCCTCCGTCGGCCACCACACCGACCGCACGCTGCTCGACGACGTCGCCGCCGTCTGCTGCTCGACCCCGACGCACGCCGCGCAGGAGGCCGTCCAGCTCGACGTGACCGCGGCCCGCGTGACCCTCCTCCGCGGCGCCCGCCGGCTCGACGCCCAGGGCCGCCGGGCGGTGCTCGATCGCGCCCGGACGCTCGCCGGGCTCGCCCGCGCGCCCGCCGAGCACGTCGCCCGCAACCGCCGGCGCCTGCACCAGCAGCTGCGCGAGCTGCGCGCCAGCGGCCGGCGGCGGATCGCCCGCGAGGGCGAGGGCACCGCCGCGCGCCTCCTCGCCCTGCGCCGCACCGCGAGCAGCGCCGCCGGCGCGCAGGCGCGCGCCGACCTCACGCTGCGGCGCTCCGGCGAGCGGCTGCGCCACGCCGGCGAGACCGCCACGCTGCGCCGCCATCGCGACCTCGAACGGCTCGCGCTCGCGCTGACCGCCCACGATCCCGCGCGCACGCTCGAACGCGGCTACGCCCTCGTCGAGGACGCCGCCGGCGAGCTGGTCGGCTCCGCCGAGCAGGCGCGCGCCGCCGAGACGCTGCAGCTGCGCTTCCACGACGGTCGCGTCCGGGCGAACGTCGAGGATCCCGGGCGATGAGCGAGCTTCCGATCGGCGACGCGGCCCCGCCGCCCCTCTCCTACGAGCGCGCGAGCGGCCGGATCGAGGAGATCATCCACCGGCTCGACTCGGGCGAGGCGGGCCTGCGCGAGACGCTCGAGCTGGTCGCCGAGGGCCGACAGCTGGTCGAGTTCTGCGCGGCCGAGCTGGAGGCGGTCGGCAGAGGCCTCGAGGAGCTGCGGCTCGACGAGCTGGTCGCGCGGCTCGAGCGCGGCGACGACGCGCCCGCCGGCCCATGAGCACGTTCGGCCTCCTCGCCGACCTCCCACTGACGATCGCGGACTACACCCTGGAGGGGCACGAGCGCGAGGTCTCGAGCGGCTTCCTGCGCAGATCGACGGTGATCGTCCTCGCGGGCGAAGGTCACACCGGCGAGGGCGAGGACGTCGTCTACGACGCCGAGGACCACGACGCGCTGCGGGCCGCCGGGCCGGTCCAGCCGCTCGCCGGCAGCTGGACGCTCGGCGACTTCTGCGCGCACGTCGACGCGCTCGACCTCTTCCCCGTCGAGCCCGTCCGCGGTGAGGTCTCGCGCCTCTACCGCCGCTGGGCGTTCCACTCCGCCGCGCTCGACCTCGCGCTGCGCCAGGCCGGGCGGCCGCTGCACGAGCTGCTGCGCCGCACGCCGCGACCGCTCACGTTCGTCGTCTCGATGCGACTCGGCGAGCCGGCGTCCGCCGAGCCGGTCGAGCAGCTCCTGCGGCGCTACCCGACGCTCCGCTTCAAGCTCGACGCGACCCCCTCCTGGGACGACGCCGTCGTCGCCCGCCTCGTCGCCACCGGCGCCGTCGACTCGATCGACCTGAAGGGCCTCTACCGCGGCTCGGAGGTCGACAACCTGGGCGACCCGGTCCTCTATCGCCGCGTCGCCGAGGCGTTCCCGGACGCCTGGCTGGAGGACCCCGACCTCGAGGCCGACGGGACCGACGCCGTGCTGACGCCCTACCGCGACCGGATCACGTGGGACGCGCCGATCCACTCGATCGCGGACGTCGAGGCGCTGCCCTTCCCGCCCCGGATGGTGAACATCAAGCCCTCGCGCCTCGGCGGCCTGAGACGCCTCTGCGACGCCTACGACTACTGCGCCGAGCACGGAATTCGCGCGTACGGCGGCGGCCAGTTCGAGCTGGCCGTCGGCCGTGGCCAGGCGCAGTACCTCGCGTCGGTCTTCCATCCCGACACGCCGAACGACCTCGCGCCGGTCGGCTACAACGAGCCGGTCGTCGGCGACGGGCTGCCGTCGAGCCCGCTCGCCGCGCGCCCCTCGGCGACCGGCTTCCGCTGGGAGAGCTGAGGGGGGGCGAACCCGCGGCGGCGCGCGGCTCGGCTCGTCATGGACGAGCCGACCCTGCCCCGGCGCCTGAACCGCCTGCCGCGCGCGGAGATCCCCGACCTCGCGCGCCAGCTGCCCGGCCGCGAGATCCGCCGCGCCGCCGGCCCGCTCGCGCGGCTGCTGGGCCTCGCCGGCCTGCTGCTGCCGCGCACCCGCGCGGTCCACACGTTCGGGATGCGGTTCGCGCTCGACCTCGTCTGGCTCGACCGCGACGGGGCCGTCGTCCGCGTCGACCGGGACGTGCCGCCCCGGCGTCAGCGGTCCTGCCGCGCCGCGCGCGCGGTGGTCGAGCTGCCGGCGGGACGCGCACCCGGCGCCGGCCTCAGCCGCGCAGCGCCCCGGAGCCGCTGAGCAGCTCCTCCAGCGGCGCCGGCCGGCCGAGGTGGAAGCCCTGGCCGTCGTCCACCCCCAGCTCCCGCAGCAGCACGAGCGTCGCCTCGTCGCCGACGAACTCCGCGACCGTCCGCTTGCCGAGGCCCCGCGCGATCGCGACGATCGCGCGCACGACGAGCTGGTCCTGGTGGCTCGTCGTCAGCTGGCGGATGAAGTCGCCGTCGATCTTGAGGTAGTCGAACGGCAGCCGCTTGAGGTAGTAGAAGGAGCCGAAGCCGGCGCCGAAGTCGTCGAGCGCGAGCTCGCAGCCGAGCTCGGCGAGCATCGCCGCGAACGCCCGCGCCTGCTCGATGTTGACGATCGCGGCCGTCTCGGTGACCTCGAACGTCAGGCTCCCCGGCTCCGGCGGGCAGGCGAGCAGCTCCGCCTGGATCGCGTCGAGCAGGTCGGGATCGGAGACCGACGCGCCCGAGAGGTTGACCGCGAGGCGCAGCGGCCGGCCCAGCTCCCGCTGGCGCTGGAGCGTCGCGATCGCGCGGCGCACGACCCAGCGGTCGATCTCCGCGATCAGCCCGGACCGCTCGGCGATCGGCAGGAACGCCGCCGGCGGGATCAGCTCGCCGTCCTCGCCGCGCATCCGCAGCAGCAGCTCGTGCGACTTCGGGAGGCCGGTCGCGAGGTCGACGACCGGCTGCTGGAAGAGGACGAAGCCGTCGCGCTCGAGCGCGTCGCGCATCCGCTGCGACCACGCCATCCGCTCGGTCATCTGCGCCTGGCGCACCTGCGTCTCCGACGAGATCGCGCAGCGGTCGCGCCCCCCGTCCTTCGCGTCGTACAGCGCGATGTCGGCGCTCACGAGCAGCTCGTCGCCGCTCCGTGCGGCGCTCGGTCCGCCCCTCCCGAGCAGCGCGATCCCGGCGCTCGCGGTCAGCCCGATCGGATGCTCGGCCCCGACGACGACCGACTGCTCGCGCACGAGCGACAGCAGGTCGTTCGTCAGCCGCTCCGCCTCCGCCCCGTCGACCCCGGTCAGGACGGCGGCGAACTCGTCGCCGCCGAGGCGGCCGAGCACGTCCTGGCGTCGCACGCGGCGCGCGAGCAGGTGCGCGACGCGGCCGATCACCTGGTCGCCGGCGGCGTGGCCGAGCGTGTCGTTGATGTCCTTGAAGTGGTCGAGGTCGATCACCACGACCGCGCCGTCGGGCCGCCCGCGCGCGACCTCCTGCTCCAGCTCGCGCTGGAACGCGCGGCGGTTGTAGAGCCCGGTCAGCGGATCGTGGTCGGCGAGGTAGGCCAGCTCGCCCTCGAAGCGCTTGCGCTCCGAGATGTCCTCCAGCTGCTTGATGCAGTAGCGGGGCGTGCCGTCGACGTCGCGCACGAGCGAGACGCTGAGGCTGACCCAGGCGCTGCGGCCGGTCGCGTGGACGATCCGGCGCTCGAGCCGGTAGGAGCGGATCTCGCCGTGCAGCAGCCGCTGCGCCTGCCCCGTCTCGGCCGTCGCGGCGTCGGCCGGCCCGAGCGGATCGTGCTCGGCCGCCAGCAGCTCCTCGGCGCTCGCGCCGGTGATCTCGCAGAGCGCGTCGTTGACGCGCAGGAGGCGACCGTCGAGGTCGGTCAGCGCGATCCCGATCGGCGCGCCCTCGAAGGCGAGGCGGAAGCGCTCCTCCGCCTCCGCCAGCGCGGCGGCCGACCGCCGCCGCTCGGAGACGTCCTCGATCTGGCTGACGAAGTGCAGCGGACGCCCGTCTCCGTCGCGCACGACCGCGGAGCGCAGCGAGCACCAGACGGCGCTGCCGTCGGCGCGGAGGAACTGCCGCTCGGCGCGGCGCACCTCGATCTCGCCCTCGACGAGCGCGCGGAACGCCTCGCGCGTCTCCTCCCGGTCGGACGGATCGGACAGCTCCAGGACGGAGAGGCCGACGAGCTGCTCGCGGGTGCGGCCGAGCATCTCGCAGAGCGCGTGGTTGACCTCGGTGAAGCAGGTGTCGAGGCCGACGACGGCGATCCCGATCGGCGCCTCCTCGAAGGCGGTGCGGAACTGCAGCTGCGCCCGCGAGAGCGCCTCCTGCCCGGCGCGCAGCCTGCGCACGAGCACATGGGTCAGCGCGCCGCCGGCGAGCAGCGGCGCGATCGCGCGTGTCGCCGCCGCGACACGCGCGAATCCGGTCTCTTCCTTCACGCTCACGCCATCGGCGGGTGCGCGCCGGCGTTCAAGCAATGCACCGCTGAACGGACGAGATGACAAGCTGAGGACGACCTGCGCGGGCGCTTGACCCTGCCCGTACTGTTCCGGGCCGTATGACGACCCAGGCAAAAGGAGCGGGAGTGAAGGAACGGCTCGGAATCGCGGGATCCGGCGCGATCGCGTGCGGATTGGCCGCCACCGCGGCGCAACACGGCGAGGTGCTGCTGTGGGCGCGCTCGGACCGCTCGGCAGAGCGGGCGCGCGGCGCGGTCGCGAAGTGGTGCGGCAGACTCAGCGAGGACCCGATCGCGGATCGGGTGACCGTCGTAACCCAGCTCGACGAGCTGGCGAGCGCGACGTTCCTCGTCGAGGCGGTAGCCGAGGACCACGACACGAAGGCGACCGTCCTGACCGAGCTGGGCCGTCACGGCGGCGACGACGTGGTCCTCGCGACGACGACCTCGTCGCTCTCGATCGCGCAGCTCGCGAGAGAGACCGGCCGGCCGGAGCGGTTCGTCGGCCTGCACGTGTTCAACCCGGTCCCGAGAATGGAGCTGGTCGAGCTGGCCTACGCGCCGGAGGCGGTCGAGAGCGTGCGCGAGCGGGCGCGTGAGCTGTGCGCGGCGCTCGGCAAGACGGCCGTCGAGGTGCCTGACATCCCGGGCTTCGTCGTCAACCGGCTGCTGTTCCCGTACCTCTTCAGCGCGGTCGACCTGCTGGAGGAGACCGGCCTGGAAGCGGCCGAGATCGACAGATGCATGGTGCTCGGCACCGGCCAGCCGATGGGTCCGCTGGCGCTGCTCGACTACGTCGGGCTCGATGTCTCGAAGGCGATCGGCGAGGCGATCGGCACGACCGTCCCGGCGAAGGTGCAGGAGCTGGTGGCAGCCGGCTCGCTCGGACGCAAGAGCGGGCTCGGGTTCCACGACTACGCGAGATGAGCGACGTCTCACCGCGGGCTTAAGCCTGCTTGATGTCGTCTCCCCATACTTCGACGGGCGACGTACCTCACAGCAGCACCTCCTCCCAGATGCAACGGAACCGGCCCGCTCACGCGGGCCGGTCTCGTTTCGCGAGGATCCCACCGGATCCCAGCTCTCTCCTCCTCCTCAACCGCCCGGCCCAGAAGGCCTGGCCGTTGCTCCGCCGGGAACCGTAGCGCTTTGTGAGCATTCGCGCATGCCCATCCGCGATCGGCAGGAAACCGTCACTTTCGACAGCGTCGCTCAGGCCGGCTGCGCCGGCGCGCGGGAGCCGCCGCGCGCGCGGATGCGGACCGCCTCGATGCGGTTCTCGCGGACCGACTCGACGCGGATCGAGTAGCCGTCGGCGGTGATCGTGTCGCCGCGGCGGGGCAGCCGTCCCAGCTCGGCGAAGACGAAGCCGCCGACCGAGTTGTACGCGTCGGTGTCGACCGGCAGCGAGAGCCCGTAGTCCTCCAGGTCGGTGACGGCGACGTGGCCGCGCACGAACCAGTCGCCGTTCGCGAGTCTGCGAACGGCGCCGCCGGCCGGGTCGGTCTCGTCGTCGATCTCGCCGACGACCTCCTCGATGATGTCCTCGACGGTGACGATGCCGGCCGTGCGGCCGTACTCGTCGACGACTACCGCGAGCGAGCTGCGCTGCCGCTGGAGGTCCGCCAGCAGGTCGTCGAGCGGCTTCGTCTCGGGCACGATCGGCGCGTCGCGCACGAGCTTCGCGATCGGCGCGCGCGGCCCCTCGGTCATCA
>JAATFK010000474.1 GCA_015655225.1 Solirubrobacterales bacterium
CACGTTCTTCGCCAGCAAGGTGCTGGTCCCGTTCCTGATCGGCGTCGTCCTCGTGACCGCCTTCGTGCTGCGCGCGCTGCGGATCCCGAACCCGCTCCTGAACGTGCGGATGTACAAGAACAAGGCGTTCGCGGCCGCGTCGCTGACGACCTTCTGCCTCGGCGCCGCGCTCTTCGGCGCGATGATCCTGATGCCGCTCTACTTCCAGACCGTGCGCGGCGAGGACGCCGTCCACACCGGCCTGCTGCTGATCCCGCAGGGGATCGGCGCCGCGATCGCGATGCGCCTCTCGGGCCGCGCGACGATGCGCTGGGGCGGCGGCATGACCGCGCTCGCGGGCGGACTGATCACGGTCGTGACGACGATCCCGTTCGTCCTGATCGGCGGCGGCACCTCCTACTGGCTGATCGGCGGCGCGATGGTCCTGCGCGGCTTCGGCATCGGCATGTCGATGATGCCGGCGATGACGGCGGCCTTCACGGTCCTGAGACCCGACGAGATCAGCCACGCGACGCCGCAGCTGACCGTGCTGCAGCGCGTCGGCGGCTCGATCGGCACCGCGATCCTGGCGGTCGTCCTGCAGAGCCACGAGCGCGCCGCCGGCCCGAACCCGACGCCCGCTGAGCTGGCGCCCGCGTTCGGAACCGCCTACACGTGGGTGCTCGGGGTGACGGTCGTGGCACTGATCCCGACGATCCTGCTGACGATCGTCGAGCGGCGCGCCAGAAGCGAGCGCGACGAGCGCCCCGTCTCGACCGAGGCGCTCGTGGAGGCGGCGGCATGACGCCCGCCGCCGCCGAGGCGACCGCGCCGGCCACGGCCGCCGCGCCCGAGCGCGAGGCGACGCTCGACCACCTGCGCCTCGCGTTCGCCGAGATGCTCGGGGCCGAGCGCCGCATGCGCGGCCGCAACAACGAGCGCGCGGGCGCCCTCTCCTTCGCGCAGGTGCGGGCCCTCTTCCTGCTCTGCGACCAGGAGGAGGGCGTCACCGCCGGCCGTCTGGCGAAGCTGGCGGAGCTGACGCCCGCGAGCGTCACCTCGATGCTCGACCACGCCGAGCACGAGGGGATCATCACCCGCACGCGCTCGGCGGAGGACCGCCGCGTCGTGCTCGTCGCCCTGACCGACGCGGGGCGGGAGCTGCTCGACACGAAGCGCGCCAGGTGGCGCGAGCGCTGGACGACCGCGATGGAGGACCTGCCGGCCGAGGACCTCGCGGCGGCCGAGCGCGTCATGCGCCGGGTCGCGGGGATGCTCGACGCGTACTGAGGCGTGCGGCGCATCACGCGCCGAGTCGAACGGCCGGCTCGACGCCTACTGAGGCCCGGCGGGCGGCGGCGGGTCGGTCAGCGCGACGCCCGCAAAGCCCTCGAGCACCTCGATCAGCGCGGCGAAGTCCTGGTCGCCGAGGCCACGGCCCATCCCGGCGTTCAGGACCTCGCGCGCGGCCGCCGCGGCCGGGAACGGCGCGCCGACCGCCTGGCCGGTCTCGAGCGCGTAGCGGACGTCCTTCAGCATGTGCTCGAGTCTGAAGAGCGGCGTGAAGTCGTGATGGAGCATCGGCAGCGCCTTCAGCTCGGCGGCGCGCGAGCCGCCGGCCGATCTCAGCAGCACCTCGATCAGCCGCTCGACGTCGATCCCGGCGCGTCTGCCGACCAGCAGCGCCTGACCGAGCGCGACCGCGTTCGCGGCGCCGACGGCGTTCGTCAGCACCTTCGCGGTCTGCGCGTCGCCGGTCGGGCCGACGTGGACGATCGTCTCGCCCATCGCCTCGAACAGCGGCCGGGCGCGCTCGACGTCCTCGACCGAGCCGCCGGCCATGATCGTGAGCGTGCCGTCGGCCGCTCTCGGCGCCGAGCCGGTCACCGGCGCCTCGACGAACGCGGCGCCGCGCTCCGCCAGCTGGTGCGCGAGCATGCGCGCGTCCTCCGGCGCGGTCGTCGTCATGTCGATGCAGAGCGTCGGCGTGCTGGTGGCGCTAAAGACGCCCTCGTCGCCGAGCAGCAGCTCCGCGACCTGCGGGCCGTCGACCAGGATCGTCACGACCACGTCGCTGGCGGCGCCGAGGTCGGCGAGCGTCTGCGCGACCGTGCCGCCGTGCTCGGCCACGAACGCCTCGGCGGTCGCGGTCGTGCGGTTCCAGACCGTCAGGTCGAAGCCGGCGCGGCGCAGGTTGGCCGCCATCCGTGAGCCCATGATGCCGAGTCCGGCGAAGCCGATCCGTTCCATCGGCCGATGATACGCATCCCCTCCGGTCAGGAGGAGCGCAACGGCGGCCGCCGGCGCGCGGGCGGTCGCGTCGGGCGGCGCGGCAGCGGCGCGTAGGAGACGCCGCGCGCGCCGGTCGAGAGCGCCAGCTCCTCGACCGCGTCTGCGAGCATGATCGGCAGCCGCGTGAGGCCGCCGAGCGCGGCCGGGTCGGCGATCGCGGCGACGTGGAGATGGCGGTCGTAGGTCGTCGTGCTGAGCGCGAGCGCGTGGTCGTCGGGCATCGGCATCACCGGGAAGAGCGAGCGCACGCGCGTGCCGCCGACGAAGTGGCCGCGCTCGGGCCCGCGCGAGCTGGCGATCGTCACGTTCGCGACGCGGCTGCTCATCGCGAGCCGTATCGCCAGCTCCTCGGGCGGGCCCGCGAGGACCGTCGGGACCGGCTCGCCGGGCACGCGCCGGGGCCGTCGCGCGGCGGTCATCGAGGCGTGCACGGACGCGAGCCGCGCGGCCGCGCGGCGCTCGGCGACCGGCAGGTCGAGGACCGTGCAGGCGCCGTCGCCGAACAGCAGGTCCTCGGTCCCGTCGAGCGGCACGAGCGCCCGCAGGTCCTCCGGCGTCGCGCCGCTCGCGATCGCGACGCGCCGCAGCGTCCCGGCCGACAGCGCCAGCACCACGTCGTGCAGCTGCGTGCCGGTGTGCCGCGAGATCCGCCCCAGCCGGCCGAGGTCGACCCGCGCCGTCACGAGCGTGCGGCGGTCCCCGGTCGGGCCGTTGAGGAACGAGCGGCGGGCGGAGGCGAGCGTCCCCTCGGTGCGGCGGCTGACGAGCGCGCTGCGCCGCACCGTCTCGGCGATCCCGCCGTCGCGCTGGCGCTCGGCGAGGGTGCCGAGGCGGCGCATCGCGCGGTACTCGTCGAGCAGCTCCGCCTCGCGGCGGCGCTCGCCGTCGGGGGCGCGGCGGCCCTCGCCGGCGGTCGCGTCGAAGACGAGCCGTTCGAGCATCCCCGCCTCCTGGCCGTCGACCAGCGCGCGGTGGACCTTGCCGACGATCGCGGCGCCGGTGCCGCGCGCGTGCGGGAGGACGAGGACGCTCCAGAGCGGCCGGTCGCGCGGCAGCTGCTCGGAGAGGAAGCGGTCGGTCACGACGCGCAGCTCCTCCTCCCCCGTCGTCGCGCCGTTCCAGACCAGGACATGGCGGTCGAGCGAGAACTCCGGGTCGTCGCGCCAGACCAGCTTGCCGGGCCGCCCGCTGCCGGGCCCGACGACCTGGCGGAAGCGCGGCCCGCCCGCGAGCCGCGCGGCGATCCGCTCGCGCAGCGCCGGCACGTCGAGCGGGCCGGTCGCGTCGGCGTCGAGCCGGGCGAGCCAGCCCACGTGCATGTGCGCCGTCGCCGTCTCCAGGCGCAGCATCGCGGCGCTCGCCGACGAGATCGACTCCATGTTCCGGATCATCGTGGTGAGCGGGGCCGTGGTGTACCGCCGCGCGGACAAGGTCGCCCGTGCGAGCTGTTCCAGATGGCGCAAGCTCGGGTTCGGGGCCCTCGCGGCCGGATAGGGTCGTCCCATGCGAATCCTGATCGTCGGCGCCGGCGGCGTCGGGGCGGCAGCCGCCGCGATCGCCCAGCGGCGCACGTTCTTCTCCCACCTGGTCCTCGCCGACGTCGACGCGGTCCGGGCGCAGGCGGTCGTCGAGCGCCTCGGCGAGCCCGACCGCTTCAGCGCCGCGCAGGTCGACGCCGGCGACGTCGAGGCGGTCGTGGCGCTGCTGCGCTCCTCACACGCCGACGCGCTGCTGAACGCGTGCGACCCGCGCTTCAACGAGCCGCTCTTCGAGGCCGCGCACGTCGCGCGCGTCACCTACCTCGACATGGCGATGACGCTCTCCCACCGCCATCCCGAGCGGCCGTTCGAGGAGCCCGGCGTGAAGCTCGGCGACGTGCAGTTCGCGGCCGCCGAGGCGTGGGAGAAGGCCGGCCAGCTGGCGCTCGTCGGGATCGGCGTCGAGCCGGGGCTGTCCGACGTCTTCGCCCGCTACGCGGCCGACCACCTCTTC
>JAATFK010000612.1 GCA_015655225.1 Solirubrobacterales bacterium
CGGCGGCCGCCGCCGGGGGTCCGTCGGTGGGTCGTCGTGCGTGATCCTCATGCAGGTTCCCGTGGCCCCACAGCATCGCGGATCTCGACCGAGCGTGTGTGGCCGGCGCATGTTATCGATAACACGCCCGCCCAGTTGGGGGTTGACACCGCCTTGTGTGATCGCTCACAATGGCGCCGCTCGCGTCGGCCAGGAGCTGCGGCGGGGCGGAGAGAGAGTCACCGAGGAGGAGAGGATCCATGTCCGATCTCGATCCCGTGCACGATGCGATCGAGCGTCTCGAGTGGGCCGACGCACGCAGTGAGGAGACCCCTGGCTCGCGCCTGTCGGCGCTGACCCGCCGCACCGCCCTGACCGGTGGCGCCGCCGGCATCGCGGCCGCGCTGCTGGCGGCCTGCGGCAGCAGCGGCCCGTCGTCGACCAACGCGGCGACCCCCAGCGGCGGCGGCGGAGGCGGCGTGTTCGGCACGTCGAGAAAGCCGAGATTCGTGTTCGTCAACCACGTCACCACGAACCCGTTCTTCGTGCCGACCAGATACGGCGCCGAGGACGCCTGCAGACTGCTCGGCGCCAGCTACCAGTGGACCGGCTCCGAGAACAGCAACGTCAACGAGATGGTGAACGCGTTCAACACCGCCGTCACCGGCGGCGCGGACGGGATCGCCGTCGCGTTGATCGACAACAGAGCATTCAACGCGCCGGTCGACGCGGCGCTCAGAGCGAACATCCCGGTCGTCTCCTACAACGCCGACGCGACCGGCAACGACCGCCTCGCCTACATCGGCCAGGACCTGTTCGTCTCGGGCCAGGAGATGGGCCAGAGAATCGTCGAGCTGGTCCCCTCCGGGGACGTCGCGCTGTTCATCGCGACGCCCGGCTCGGCCAACATCCAGCCCCGCATCGACGGCGCCCAGGCGACGTTGAGAGCGCACTCGGCGATCACCCCGCGCGTCGTCGCGACGGGCGCGGCCGTGCCGGCGGAGCTGTCGACGATCGACGCCTACGCGCAGGGCCACCCGGACACGAGAGGCTACTTCGCGGTCGACGCCGGCTCGACGCAGTCGCTCGCGCAGACGATCCAGAAGCACAGCCTGCGCTCCAGAGGCGTGAGAGGCGGCGGCTACGACCTCACGCCGGTCACGCAGCAGCTGCTGGCCTCCGACCAGATCGACTTCACGATCGACCAGCAGCCGTACCTGCAGGGCTTCCTGCCGGTGCTGGAGCTGTACCTCTACACCGTCTCGGGCTCGCTCAGCGGGATCGCCGAGGTCAACACCGGCCTGAAGTTCCTCGACAGAACGACGGTCGGGCCGTACAACAGAACGAAGACGCGCTTCGAGGGCACGTCGTCGGCCGCCGGGCAGGTCAGAGCGTCGTGAGCGCCGCCCGAACTCCCGGCACCGCGCCCGCGCGGATCGCCGCGGGCGAGGGCGGCAGCACCCGCGCGCGGCTCACCGCGATGGACGTCGCGCGCCGCTTCCTGACGCTGCGCGAGGGCAGCATCGTCGTCGTCACGGTCCTCGCGATCCTGTACTTCTCGGTTCGCACCGACCACTTCTTCTCCCACGCGAACTTCGTCACCCTGCTGCCGTACTTCGCGCCCTTCGCGGTGCTCGCGGCGGGCGAGGCGATGTTGATGGTGACGGGCGAGATCGACCTCTCGATCGGCTCCGTCTACCTCTTCTCGCCGTTCATGTTCTACGAGTTCAACAAAGCTGGGCTGCCGCTCGGGATCGACCTCGTGCTGGCGCTCCTCTGCTGCGCGGCTGTCGGGGTCATCAACGGCGTCTTCACCGAGGTGTTCGGGATCTCGTCGTTCATCACGACGCTCGCGATGCTGCTCGGCCTCGGCGGCCTGACGCTGATCATCTCCAACGCGCAGCCGGTCGCGATGCCGGGCGCGACGGTGACGACGACGACCGAGAACGTCACCCACGTCGTCAACGGCCACACGATCACGCTGCCGGAGCAGGTCAACCACGTCTCGACGTTCGCGAAGATCTTCGGCGCGGGCACCTACTCGGAGCTGATCTGGGCGCTCGTGATCGTCCTGATCCTCCACCTCGTGCTGACGCGCACGCGCTGGGGCGTCTACTCGATCGCCGCCGGCGGCAACAAGCTCGGCGCCAGAGAGGCGGGCATCAACGTCCGCCTCACGGTGATCCGGAACTTCGTCCTCTGCTCGACGCTGGCGGGGATCGTCGGCGTGCTGGAGGCGGTCCGCTCGAGCTCGATCTCGCCCGACACCTCGGGCGCGTCGGAGACGATGTTCCGCGCCGTCTCGGCCGCCGTGATCGGCGGCACGCTGCTGGCCGGCGGCGAGGGGACCGCGATCGGCGCGCTGTTCGGCGCGCTCTTCCTCGGCGTGCTGCGCGACGGGCTCACGCTCCAGGGGATCAACGCCGACTACCTCGACTTCATCCTCGGCATCGCGATCCTGATCGCGATGCTGATCAACGTCTACGTCGGACGCGTGCGGAAGGGGAGCGGCCGTGGCTGAGAGCGAGGACGTCCTGACGATCGAGCACGTCGCCAAGCGCTTCGGCCCGGTGACCGCGCTGCGCGACGTCAACCTGCACCTGCGCAAGGGCGAGGTGCTCGGGCTGCTGGGCGACAACGGCGCCGGCAAGTCGACGCTGATGAAGATCGTCTCCGGCTTCCAGAAGCCCGACAGCGGTCGCGTGCTGCTGCGCGGCGAGGAGGTCGAATTGAGATCGGTCGACCACGCGCGCTCGCTCGGGATCGACTGCGTCTACCAGGACCTCGCGCTGATCGACCAGCTGCCGGTCTTCCAGAACATGTTCCTGCGGCGCGAGCAGGTCCACCGGCCGGTGCCGTTCCTCGCGACCCGCCGGATGAAGCAGGAGACGCGCAGAGCGCTCGACGCGATCGGCGTCAACATCCCGCGGATCGACGTGCCGGTCGCGCGCCTCTCCGGCGGCCAGCGGCAGGCCATCGCGGTCGCGCGGACGGTCACCTCGGACGCCGACATCATCCTGCTCGACGAGCCGCTCGCGGCGATGGGCGCGAAGGAGGGCGCGATGATCCTCGACCTCGTCGCGCGCCTGCGGGCCGAGGCCCGCGTCTCGATCATCATGATCGCGCACAACTACGTGCACGTGCTCGAGTCCTGCGACCGGGTCAACCTGATCCAGGACGGCCACATCACGTTCGACAGACCGACGGCCGACACCTCGGTCGAGGAGCTGAACGAGATCGTCGTCGAGGAGTACCGCCGCGCGCGCCTGGCCGCGATCAGCGGCGACGGTCCGACCGAGGCGTGACGTGACCGCCGAGCCGTGCGTCGTCGGGATCGACCTGGGCACGCTCTCGGGCCGCGCGCTCGTCGTCCGCGCGCGCGACGGGCGCGAGCTGGGCGGCGCCGTCCACGCCTACCCGCACGGCGTGATCGACCGCGTGCTGCCGGCGACCGGCCAGCCGCTCCCGCCCGACTGGGCGCTGCAGGACCCCGCTGACTGGGTCGAGGTGCTCCAGCGGGCGGTCCCGGCGGCGCTGCGCGATGCCGGCGTCGAGCCCCACCGGGTGGTCGGGATCGCGACCGCCTTCACCGCCTCCACGCCGCTGCCGACGCTCGCCGACGGCACCCCGCTGTGTCAGGCGGAGGGCTGGGCCGGCCGGCCGCACGCCTACCCGAAGCTGTGGCGCCACCACGCCGCGCAGCCGCAGGCGGATCGCGTCACGGCGGTCGCGCGGGAGCGCGGCGAGCGGTGGCTGGCGCGCTACGGCGGGCGGATCTCCTCCGAGTGGGAGTTCGCGAAGGCGCTCCAGCAGCTGGAGGAGGACCCCGAGGCCTACGCGGCGACCGAGCGCTGGATCGAGGGCGCCGACTGGATCGTCTGGCAGCTCTGCGGGAGCGAGACGCGCAACGCGTGCACCGCCGGCTACAAGGGGATCCACCAGGACGGCGAGTGGCCGAGCGACGCCTACTGCGCGGCGCTCGACGAGCGTTTCGCCGACTTCGTCGCGGCGAAGCTCGCCCACCCGCTCTCGCCGCTCAGATCGCGCGCCGGCGGCCTGACGGCGCAGGCGGCGCGCTGGACCGGGCTGCCGGAGGGGATCGCGGTCGCGGTCGGGAACGTCGACGCGCACGTGACCGCGCCGGCCGCGCGCTCGATCGGCCCGGGGCAGATGCTCGCGGTGATGGGGACCTCGACCTGCCACGTGATGAACAGCGACGTGCTCGCCGAGGTGCCCGGCATGTGCGGCGTGGTCGACGGCGGCATCACCGCCGGCCTGCTCGGCTACGAGGCCGGTCAGAGCGGCGTCGGCGACATCTTCGGCTGGTACGTCGACCAGCAGGTCCCGCCCCACGTCCACGAGGCCGCCGCGGCCGCCGGGCGCGACGTCCACGAGCAGCTCTCGGCGCTCGCCGCCGAGCAGCCGGTCGGCGCCCACGGGCTCGTCGCGCTCGACTGGCACAGCGGCAACCGCTCGGTGCTGATCGACCACCGGCTCAGCGGCCTCGTGCTCGGCCTCACGCTCGGGACCCAGCCGCAGGACGTCTACCGCGCGCTGATCGAGGCGACCGCGTTCGGCACGCGCATGATCGTCGAGACGTTCGAGGCGCACGGCGTCCCGGTGCGGGAGCTGACGGTCGCCGGCGGCCTGCTGCGCAACCCGCTCGTCCTCCAGGTCTACTCGGACGTGCTGCGCCGGCCGCTGCACCTGATCGACTCCGACCAGGGCCCCGCGCTCGGCGCCGCGATCCATGCGGCGGTCGCGGCCGGGGTGCACGAGGACGTGCCCGCCGCCGCCGACGCGATGGGGCGCGTGCATCGCGACGTGCACCAGCCCGACGCCGCCGACGCCGACGCCTACGACCAGCTCTACGCCCACTACGTGCGGCTGCACGACCACTTCGGCCGTGGCGGCGACGACGTGATGCACGCGCTGCGCCCGCGCCGCCGCGCGGAGGTCGCGCCGTGACCGACGTGGTGGCGGAGCTGCGCGAGCGCGTCTGCGCGCTCCACCGCGAGCTGCCCCGCAACGGGCTCGTCGCCTGGACCAGCGGCAACCTCTCGGCGCGCGTCCCGGGCGAGCAGCTGATGGTGATCAAGGCGGGCGGCGTCCCGTTCGACGAGCTGACGCCGGAGGCGATCGTCGTCTGCGACCTCCACGGCGCGCTCGTCGACGGCGCGCTGTCGCCGTCGAGCGACGCCGCGACCCACGGCGTCGTCTACCGGCGCATGCCGGAGGTCGGCGGCGTCGCGCACACCCACAGCTCCTACGCGACCGCGTGGGCCGCGCGCGGCGAGCCGATCCCCTGCGTGCTGACGGCGATGGCGGACGAGTTCGGCGGCGAGATCCCGGTCGGCCCGTTCGCGCGGATCGGCGACGCCGAGCTGGGCGCCGGGATCGTCGCGACGCTCGCCGGCCACCGCTCGCCCGCCGTGCTGATGCGCAGCCACGGCGTCTTCACGGTCGGTCCCGGCCCGCGCGAGGCGATCAAGGCGGCGGTCATGTGCGAGGACGTCGCCCGCACCGTCCACCTCGCCCGCGCGCTCGGCGACCCCATTCCCATCGCACGAGAGGACATCGATGCGCTCTACGACCGCTACCAGAACGCCTACGGCCAGCGCTGAGTCGCGGCCGCGCGGCGGGCGTCCACGGATCGGGCTGCTGGGGATCATGCAGGCGCTCTACGACGAGATGCTGCCGGGGATCACGGAGCGCCAGGGGGCCTACGCGCGGGAGTTGGGCGCGGCGCTCGCGGAGGCGGCCGGGATCGAGGTCGTCGTCTCCGAGCCGGTCAAGTCGCGCGCACAGACGGAGGCGGCGGTCGCCGCGTTCGAGCGCGAGGGGCTCGACGGCGTGCTCGTCGTGATGCTCACCTACGCGCCCGGGATGCGGGTCGCGCACGCGCTCGGGGAGACGCGCCTGCCGGTCTGCCTCGCGAACGTGCAGCCGGAGGGCGCCGTCACGGACGCGTGGGACATGGCCGACCTGACCTACAACCAGGGGATCCACGGGGCGCAGGACACGGCCAACGCGCTCGTGCGCTCGGGGCGCCGCTTCGCGGTCGTGAGC
>JAATFK010000206.1 GCA_015655225.1 Solirubrobacterales bacterium
CCGAGCTGCCCGGCATCGCCGTCGACTTCGTCGAGGGGCTGCACGTCGAGAACGGCCACATGACGCCGTACCTGATCCGCGACCAGGTGCGGATGGAGACGGTCTTCGAGAACCCGTACATCCTGATGACGACGAGACCGATCACGTCCGTCCAGGACCTGATGCCGGCGCTCGACCAGGTGATGCGCAGCCCGCGGCCGCTCGTGATCCTGGCGGAGAGAATCGACGGCGCCGCGCTCGGCATGATCGTGCAGAACAACCAGCACGGCACGCTGCAGGCGGTCGCCGTGCGCGCGCCCGGCTTCGGCCACCGGCGCGTCGCCTACCTGGAGGACCTCGCCGCCTTCACCGGCGGCCGCGTGATCAGCCCCGAGGCCGGCCTGACGCTCGAGCACGTGAGAGCCGAGACGTTCGGCAGCGCCCGGCGCGTGATCGTGACGGAGGACTCGACCGTCTTCGTCGAGGGCGCCGGCAGCGCCGAGGCGGTCGACGCGCGGATGGCGCAGATCCGCGTCGAGCTCGGCCGCGCCTCGCAGGAGAACGACGTGGACGCGCTCAGAGAGCGGCTCGCGCGGCTCTCCAGCCGGCTGGCGGTGATCCGCGTCGGCGGCGCCACCGACGTCTAGCTGAAGGAGCGGCTCCGGCGGACCGAGGGGTCGCTCGCGGCGACGCGGGCGGCGATGTCGGAGGGGATCGTCCCCGGCGGCGGCACCGCGCTGCTGCGCGCCGAGCGGGCGCTCGACGGGGTCCACCCGGAGGGCGACCGCGGGACCGGCGTCGACGTCGTGCGCCGCGTGCTGAGCCAGCCGCTCTTCTGGATCGCGGCGAACGCGGGCTACGACGGCCAGGCGGTCGTCGACCAGGTCCGCGCGATGGACGACGGCCACGGGCTCGACGCGCTCACGGGCGAGTTCGGCGACCTGTTCGCGGCCGGCGTGATCGATCCCGTGCGGGTCAACCGCCTGAGCCTCCAGCACGCGGCCTCGGTCGCCGCGCTGCTGCTGACGACGGAGGCGCTCGTGGCGGAGGAGCTGGTGGCGCAGCCGGGGGCGATCATCGCGCCGGGCTTCGGCGACCTCGCCGAGGGCCTCGCGCGCCCGTCGTCCCCGGTCTGATCCGGGTCAATCGGAGGAGGAGGAGAGCAGCATGTCCACGGTCCACGCAGACGTAGTAGGAAGCACTTCGAGGGCGGAGGCGGTGCAGGCGCCGCCGGCCGTGACGGGACTGGCGGCGGGCGACCCGACGGTCCTCGGGTTGCCGGCGTTCGCGGTCGGCTCGATCGCGCTCGGGCTCGCGCTGGTGGGGTACGTCTCTCCGGCCGCCGGCGGCGGCCCGCTGCCGATCATCTTCGCGATGACCGGCATCGGGCTGCTGCTCGCGACCGTCTGGGCGGCGGTGCTGGGGCAGACGATGGTCGCGACGATCTTCGGCCTCTTCAGCGGCTTCTGGCTCAGCTACACGGTGCTGGAGGTCGGGCTCGACCACAACTGGTTCGCGGTCCCGGCCGCCGACGTGCAGCACACGGTCGCGCTCTACCTGATCAGCTGGGCGGTCGTGATGGCGGCGCTGACGCTCGCCACGACGCGGCTGCCGGTCGCGTTCACGGCCGTGGTCGGGCTCGTCGTGCTCGCGCTCGTGCTGCTGATCATCGGGACGCTCGACACGAACGCGAGCATCACGAAGGCAGCCGGCTACGTGACGCTCGTCTTCGCCGCGCTCGGCGTCTACCTGTTCCTCGGGGCCGCCTCCGTGGCCGGCGGCGGCAAGCCCTACCCGCTGGGGCCGCCGCTCGTGAAGGACTGACCGGGCGCGTCCGCCGGCCGCCACGTCAGGCGGCCGGCGGGCCCTCCAGCTCGAGCACGTCGAACGACCAGATCTCGCTCGCGGTCCCGACCGGGCCGCCGGTGCGGTGCTGGGCGTGGCCGGCGGCGAAGTCCTGGCTCGCGACCCAGGCCGTGAAGTCCTCCTCGGACGCCCACCGGGTGATCACGAGGCAGACCTCTCGGTCGTCGTTGGGGCGCAGCAGCTCGAAGGCCTCGAAGCCGGGGGCGCTCGAGACTCTTCCGGCGCGGGTGGCGAAGCGCTGCTCGAACTCGGCGAAGCGCTCGCGCGGGACGGTGATGGCGTTGATCTTGACGATGCTCATGTCAGCAATCGTATGGAAGTCGCCCCGGCGACCCGTGGACTGTGAGAGGGTCTGCGACATGGAGAGAGCTGTCGTGTCGCGGCGATGCTGGTCCGCGGCTGTGCTGGTGGTGGTCGGCGCGCTCGCGGGCGTCCTCGCGTGGAGCGCGAGCGCCCAGGCGTTCAGCGCGCGCGGCAGCGTCGAGCAGGTCGACGTGACCGGCGCCGCGGCGGGCGCGCGGATCGCCCTGTCCAACGCGCGCGGCGCGACGGTGCAGACGCGCCGCGTCGACCGGCTCGGCGCCGCCCTCTTCCGCGACGTCCGGCCGGGCAGCGGCTACCGCGTCCGCCTGACCGCACCGGGCCGCCCGCTCGCGAGAGCCGCCCAGTCGCCGCCGCTGACGGTCCTCTCGACCCGCTCGGCGCCGCCGACCACGGCCGGCTACCGCCAGCGCCTCCCGACCACCGGCTACGGCTACCTGACGACGCGCGACGGCACGAAGCTCGCGATCGACGTCCACCTGCCGACCGGCGCCGCCTCGAAGCCCTACCCGACGCTGATCGAGTACTCCGGCTACGGCTACGCCGATCCCAGCGGCGGCCAGAGCTCGATCGCGCAGATCGCGAACCTGCTCGGCTTCGCCGTCGTCGACGTGAACATGCGCGGCACCGGCTGCTCCGGCGGCGCCTTCGACTACTTCGAGCCCCTGCAGGGCCTCGACGGCTACGACGTGATCGAGACGGTCGCGCGTCAGCCCTGGGTGCTCGGCCACAAGGTCGGGATGATGGGGATCTCCTACGGCGGCATCAGCCAGCTGTTCGTCGGCGCGACACGGCCGCCGAGCCTGGAGGCGATCGCCCCGCTGTCGGTGATCGACAACACCGCCACGACGCTCTATCCGGGCGGGATCCTCAACACCGGCTTCGCGCTCTCGTGGGCGAAGGACCGCGTGCACGACGCGCTCCCCGCCTCCGCGACCGGCGGCCAGCCGTGGGCGCTCGCGCGGATCCGCGGCGGCGACGCGACCTGCAGGGCGAACCAGGCGCTGCACGCCGAGGCGGTCAACCTGCTGGCGAAGATCGACGCGAACCAGTACTACGTGCCGAAGGTCGCCGACCCGCTGTCGCCGGTCACCTTCGTCCACAAGATCGACGTGCCGACCTACCTCGCCTGCCAGTGGACCGACGAGCAGACCGGCGGCCACTGCCCCGACCTCGCCGAGCACTTCACCGGCACGTCGAAGAAGTGGTTCACCTTCACGAACGGGACGCACATCGACTCGCTCGACCCGGCGACGTTCGACCGCTGGTACGACTTCCTCGAGCTGTACGTCGCCCACCGAGCGCCCGCGCTGCCACCGGCGCTGAGAGCGCTCGCACCGACCGTCTTCCAGACCGCGATGGGCGTCGCGAACGTGATGCTGCCGGCCGACCCGATCCAGACGCAGCCGACCTACGCCAGCGCCCTGGCGGCCTTCCAGGCGCTCCCGCGGGTCCGGATCCTGTTCGACAATGGCGCCGGCGGCACGCCCGGCGCGCCGGTCCCCGCCTTCGAGCAGTCGTTCCCCAGCTTCCCGCTGCCCGGCACGCAGGCGCGCTCGTGGTACCTCGCGCCCGGCGGCGCGCTCGCCGACGCGAAGCCCGCCGCCTCCGGCGTCGACCGCTTCACCTGGAACCCGCGCGCCCGCTCGGCGACGAGCTTCAGCGGCGACACGGCGGCCGGCCCCGGCGGCCTCTGGACCGCGACGCCGACCTACCACTGGCAGCAGAATCCGCGCGGCAGCGCCGTCTCCTACGTGAGCGCGCCGCTGTCCACGACCACGACGGTCGTCGGCGCCGGCTCGGTGCAGGCGTGGGTGCGCTCGCCGGCGTCGAGCGTCGACCTCCAGGTGACCGTCTCGGAGGTGCGCCCGGACGGCAGGGAGAGCTTCGTGCAGGACGGCTGGCTGCGCACGAGCGCGCGCAGGCTCGCGCGCGGCAGCACCGCGCTGGAGCCGGTCCTGAGCCTGCGCAGAGCCGACGCCGCGCCGCTGCCCAAGCGCGGCTACGCGGCCGTCACGATCCCGCTCTACTACGAGGGCCACGTCTACCGCACCGGCTCGCGGCTGCGGATCACGATCGGCGCCGCCGGCGGCGACCAGCCGGTCTGGGCGTTCGGCGACACGCTCCCGAGAGGGAGGACGACGGTCGACGTCGCGCACACGGCCGCGATGCCGTCGCGGGTCGTCCTGCCGGTCGTCCCCGGGATCGCGGTCCCGACCGGGCTGCCGCCGTGCCCGAGCCTGCGCGGCGAGGCGTGCCGCGCCTACGTGCCGCTCGCGAACGCCGCCGGTTGAGCGCGGCCCGCCGGTCGGGCGGGCTATCGTGGGTCCCATGACCACGAACGAGAAGCCCACAGTTGAGGTCCCGGCCGACGAGCCCGGCTACGACGAGCTCGTGCTCGACGAGATCGTCGTCGGGGACGGCGACGAGGCGGTCGCCGGGAAGATCGTGGAGGTGCACTACGTCGGCGTCTCCTTCAGAAGCGGCGAGCAGTTCGACGCCTCCTGGGACCGGGGCGACACCTTCAAGTTCGGCCTCGGCAAGGGCCAGGTGATCGCCGGCTGGGATCGCGGCGTCGCCGGGATGAGAGTCGGCGGCCGTCGCCGCATCACGATCCCGTCGAACCTCGCCTACGGCAGACGCGGCGCCGGTGGCGTGATCGGGCCGGACGAGACGCTCGTCTTCGTCGTCGACCTGATCGCCGTTCGCTGAGCGAGGTGGACGCCGAGCGCAGACGGCTCCGCAGCCACGCCTTCGGCGAGGCGGCCGAGCTGTACGACCGCCGCCGCCCCGGCTACCCGCCGGAGCTGCTCGACGACGCGATCGCGACCGCCGCCGCCAGCGGTCCCGTCGAGCGGGCGCTCGAGGCGGGCGCCGGCACCGGCCGCGCGACGCTCGCGCTCGCCCGGCGCGGGATCCGCGTCGACGCGGTCGAGCACGACCCGCAGATGGCGGCGGTCGCGCGCGCGGCGGTCGCCGGCCTCGCGGTCGACGTCCACGTCGGCGCCTTCGAGGAGTGGCGCGGCGAGGAGGGCGCCTACGACCTCGTCTTCTCGGCGCAGGCGTGGCACTGGATCGACCCCGAGCGCGGCCTCGCGGTCGCGCGCCGGGCGCTGCGGCCGGGCGGCGCGATCGCGCTCTTCTGGAACCTCTCCGAGCGGCGCGAGGATTCGCTGCGCAGGGCCCTCGACGCGGCGTACGAGCCGTGGGCGCCGGAGCTGATCGGGACCTCGATCATGAACCACTCCTCCGGCGGGCGGATCGACCCCGTCACGCTCGCGGGCGACGGCTTCGACGATCCGCGCGTGCGCTCCTACCGCTGGAGCCGGAGCTACGACGCGGTCGCCTACGGCGAGCTGCTGCAGACCCACTCCGACCACCGCCTGCTCCCGCCCGAGCGGCTCACGGGACTGATCGAGGCGGTGGAGGAGACGGTCCGCGAGGCCGGCGGCGGCGAGATCGTGCTCGACTACCGCGCCGACCTCGTCACCGCCGTCCGCTCAGACGCCGTCGCCTAGTTCGCGACGTCGCCGGTCACCTTTCTCGGCAGGCCCGCGGCGCTGCGGAGCTTGTCGGCGATCTCTCTCACCTCGGCCGGGTCGGGACCGGGCGCGAAGACCGACGGCTGCGGCGGCAGGTCGTTCGCGAGCGCGCCCTCGGGGTGCGTCTCCTCGGCGACGAAGAGATCCTCGCCGGTCTCCGGGTGGGGACCGTTGAAGACGGCGCCGATCTCGAGGAAGTCGCTCGGCGAGAAGCGGTAGAGCTTGAGGTGCTCGCCGCGTCTGATGTGCGGCTGGCACTCGGGGATTCTGTCGGTCGGGATCCGCGGCGAGGGGAACAGTCTCATCAGGTTCGCGCCGGTCAGGTTCTCCAGGGCGCGGGCGTAGGCGACCTGGTGGACGCCGCCGCGCACGAGCAGGTAGCCGGTCAGCGCGCGGGCGGCCGGGTGCTCGACCATCTCGTAGACGCGCAGCTTGCCGCTGCGGGCTCCGGTCTCGAGGAAGAAGTTGTGCGTCAGGTCCTCGATCAGGTCGCCGGAGGAAAAGACGTTGTCGCCCGTCCACGGGTGGCCCATCGAGTCCTGCACGACCGCGCCGGCGCCGCCCGGAGCGAGGTAGTGGTGCGTGTTGCGGGCGTCTCTGACGCCGGCAAGCCCGTCGCCGGGGCCTCTTCTACCGGTCGGGTCGTTGTCGGCGGTGCCGGTCAGCATCGTGTTGATCGCGGTCGAGACCAGCTCGATGTGGCCGAACTCCTCCGCCGCGATCGACGCGATCAGGTCGTAGAACGGCCGCGCGCCCTGCCGATTGCGGAAGTTGAACGACTGGTACGTGTAGTTCATGAAGGTCGACATCTCGCCGAACTTCCCACCCAGCAGCTCCTGGACAGCGGCAGCCCCGTTCGGGTCGGGGTTCGACGGCGGCGGCAGCTCGGTCTGGAGACGGTCGAGGCGAAGAATCATGTAACGGTTCCTCCTACATAGGACATTGTCCTACAACGTGCCCGAGTGCGAGAGGACGAAACACCAATCGGGCACAATGGGCGGATGAGCGGCTTCCGTCCCACCGATCCCGGCGACCTGCTGCGCGAGCGGGGCCTGCGCAGCACGCCCCAGCGGCGGGCGATCCTCGGCGTCTTCCGGGGCGGCTCGACCGAGCACCTGTCGGCCGACGAGGTGCACGCGCACGCGTCGCAGGCGCTCCCCGACCTCAGTCGCGGGACCGTCTACGCGACGCTCGCCGAGTTCGCCGAGACCGGGCTGATCGCCGCCTTCGGAACCTCCGAGCCGGTCCGCTACGAGACCAACACGAGCCGCCACGCGCACTTCCGCTGCCGCCTCTGCCGCCGCCTCTTCGACCTCGACGGCGTGCTCCCCGAGCCGGCTGAGGTGGTCGCGCCCGGCTTCGCGGTCGAGCGCGTCGAGACGCGCGTCGAGGGCGTCTGCGCCGACTGCGCCGACTACGAGGACGGGCTCGTCGCCGGCGCGGCGGCGATCGAGCGCCGCGGCCCGGCGGTCGAGGCGCTCAGCGTGCCGGGCGTCGCGGTCGCCGAGCTGGACGGCGGCGCGCTCGGCCCGCTGCTGCTCGCGGCGACGCCGGCCGGCGTCGTGCGCCTCGCGTTCGAGCACCACGGCGACGTCGCCGCCCTGCGGGCGCGCGCCCGTCGCCGGCACGGCAGCGAGGCGGCGCACGCGCGGCTGACGGAGGCGAGCGAGGCGGTCGCGCGCTACCTCGCCGGCGCCCCCGGCGCGATCGAGGCGCCGCTCGACTGGGACGTGCTGGGCGCCGCGTCGGACCCCGACGGCCTCGTCCGCTGCGCCGCGATCCCCTACGGCGCCAGCCGCTCCTACAGCGAGCTGGGAAGCGGACGCCCGGCACGGGCGCTCGGCGAGGCGTTCGGCGCCAACCCGGTGCCGCTGCTGACGCCGTGCCACCGCGTCACGCGCGGGAGCGAGCTGCCGCGGCCGTTCGTCGGCGGCGAGGAGCGACGCCGCTGGCTGCTCGCGCACGAGCGCGAGCACGCGCAGCGCTGAGCGTCAGACGAGGCCCCACTCCTGCCCCAGCGGGGAGGGCGGGATGCGCGTCGAGCCCTTCACCTCCGGGATCACCATCGCGATCTCGTCGATGAAGCAGTAGGACCACTCCTCGCCCGGCTCGAGCGAGCGGATCAGCGGGTGGCCGCTCGCGCCGGCGTGCTTCGTCGCGTGCTGTCCGGGTGAGTCGTCGCAGCAGCCGACGTGGCCGCATTCGAGGCAGATGCGGAGGTGGAGCCATCTGCCGCCGGCCGCGAGGCAGTCCTCGCAGCCGGCGACCGACTCCGGCAGCTCCGTCAGGTGAACGTGGTCGAGGTGCGTGCAGGAGGCCATGGTCCGATCCCTTCGCTAGTTCAACGGCAGTCGGACGTGAAACGTCGTCGCGCCCGGCTTCGAGTCGACCGTGATCGCGCCGTCATGCCGGACGGTGACGATCCGGTGCGCGGCGTCGAGGCCCAGCCCGGTCCCCTTGCCGACGTCCTTGGTGGTGAAGAACGGGTCGAAGACGTGGTCGATCACGTCGGTCGGGATGCCGGGGCCGTCGTCGGAGATCTCGACCGCGAGGCACGGCCCCTCGCGCAGCGTCCGCAGCGTGATCGTGCCTCTCGTGCCGACCGCGTCGATCGCGTTGTCGAGCAGGTTCGTCCAGACCTGGTTCAGCTCCGAGCCGCGGACCGTCACCTTCGGCAGGCTGCGGTCGTAGTCGCGCACGATCTCGATCTCCGAAGCTTTGAGCTTGTGCCCGAGCACGACGAGCGTCGTCTCCAGCCCCTCGTGGACGTCGACCTCGACGGTGTCGCCGCGGTCCATGTACGCGTAGCTTCTGACCGCGCCGACGAGGTGGCTGATCCGCTGCGTCGACTCGGTCAGCTCGCCGACGAGCCCGCGCGCGGTCAGCGACGCGGCGACCCAGTCGAGCGCCGAGCCGGTCGCGGGGCCGGCGGCGGCCGCGACGCGCTCCAGCCAGTCGGCGTCGATCCCGGCGAGCGACAGCGGCTCGGCGAGCCGCCACGGCTCCGCGACCCCGAGCGCCTCCAGCCGCTCCAGCAGCTCGTCCTCCGCGTCGGCGGCGTCGAGCGCGTCGAGCGGCGTGCGACCGGCCTGCCGCGTCATCGCCTCCGCCTGCAGGTCGACGAGCCGCTGGGCGTTCTCCAGCGAGGTCCCCGACTCGACGAAGTGGGCGAACGCCCCGATCACGCGCTCCAGCGCGGTGCCGAGGTCGGCGGCGGCGCGCTGGGCGGCGGCCGCCGGGTTGTTCAGCTCGTGCGCGAGCCCGGCCGCCATCGTGCCGAGCGCGGCCAGCCGCTCGCGGTTCTGCTCGATCCCGGTGATGCGGCTCATGACCGGCGCGACCTGTCGCATGATGCGGCGGTGGACGGCGGGGTAGCTGAGCATCAGCCCGCGCGCCGTCTCCGGCTCGATCGACGCGATCCGGCAGCGGCCGGCCGCCTGCATGCGGACGTTGAGCGTGCCCTCGGTGAGCGTCGCGATCGCGCCGACCCAGGTCGGGGCGGTCATGCGGCCGACCGGCTCGGTGCGGTCGCCCTCGCCGACCAGCATCGTCAGCAGTTCGCCCTCCAGCAGCAGGTGCAGGCCGGTCGACCCGGTCCCCTGCTCGGAGAGGATCTCGCCCGCCGGCAGCTCGTGCATGCGGGCGGCCCGCGCCCAGGCAGCCAGCTCCCCGTCGTCGAGGTCGTCGAACAGGTCGACCGGCCGCAGGTCGGCGACGGTCACTTCGGTCGTCATACGCCTTCCAGGTACTCGTGAATCAGCGAGACCGACATCGAGCCCTCGCCGACGGCGCTCGCGACGCGCTTGATCGAGCGGGCGCGCACGTCGCCGGCGACGAACACGCCGGGGACGCTCGTCTCCAGCAGGAAGGGGTCGCGGGGGAGCGGCCAGACCTCGGCGGGCACGTCGGCGCCGGAGAGGATGAAGCCCCTCTCGTCGCGCGCGACGACGTGGTCGAGCCAGTCGGTGCGCGGCGCCGCGCCGATGAAGACGAAGCAGGCGTCGACGTCCTCGACCGTCTCGCTGCCGTCGGCGTCGCGGATCCGCAGCCGGTGCAGGCGGGGCGCGATCCCGTCGCTCTCGCCCTCCGCCGCGACCGCCTCGCTGCCGGTCCGCACGTCGATGTTCGGGAGTCTGGAGATCTGCTCGATCAGGTACTGCGACATCGATCTCTGCAGCGGGCTGCGCACGAGCATCGTCACCTTCGACGCGTAGCTGCTGAAGTAGACCGCCGCCTGGCCGGCCGAGTTGGCGCCGCCGATCACGACGACGTGCTGATCGGCGCACGAGCGCGCCTCGGTCATCGCGGCGCCGTAGTAGATGCCCGAGCCGGTGCGCTCCTGGAAGCCGGGCGCGGTCATCTGGCGGTAGGCGACGCCGGAGGCGATCAGGACCGTGTTGGCGCTCAGCGAGCCGCCGCCGCTGAGGCGCACGAAGCGCCCGGCGCCGTGGACCTCCAGCCCGACCGCCTCCTGGACCGACAGCAGCTCGGCGCCGAGCCGGCGCGCCTGGTCGGTCGCGCGGCGCGCGAGGTCGGAGCCGCTGAGGCCGGTGGGGAAGCCGAGGTAGTTCTCGATCCGGCTCGACTGGCCGGCCTGGCCGCCGGCCGCGTCGGACTCGATCATCACGGTGCGCAGTCCCTCGGAGGCGCCGTAGACGGCGGCCGCGAGCCCGGCCGGGCCGCCGCCGACGATCACGAGGTCGTAGTGGTCCTGCTGGGGCTGGCTCGCGATCCCGAGCCGCTCGGCCAGCTCCAGGACGGTCGGGCGCTCCAGGACGCTGCCATCCTCCAGCAGCACGACCGGCAGGCGGTCGGCGTCGACGCCGGCGATCCGCAGCAGCTCGCGGGCCTCGCCGTCGCGCTCGACGTCGAGCCAGCGGCCCGGGACGCGGTTGCGGGCGAGGAAGTCGCGCAGCTCGTGGGTCTCCTTCGAGAAGCGATGGCCGAGGATGCGGGCGCCGCCGGCCTCGAGCGCGGCGCCGGAGTCCCAGGCGGTCAGCAGGTCCTCCAGGACCGGGAAGAGCTGCTCCTCGGGCGGGTCCCACGGCTTCAGCAGGTAGTAGTCGAGGGCCGCCTCGTTGATCGCGGCGATCGCGGCGCTCGTGTCGGCGTAGGCGGTCAGCAGGACGCGCTTGGCCTCGGGGACGAGCTTGCGGGCCTCGACCAGGTACTCGGTCCCGGCCATC
>JAATFK010000138.1 GCA_015655225.1 Solirubrobacterales bacterium
CCTCGGCTACCTCGGCCTCGGGCTCAGCGCCTCCGACCAGCTGTCGATCACGCGGGAAGCGGAGCGGTTCGGCTACGACTCCGCCTGGGTGGCGGAGGCCTACGGCTCCGACGCGGCCACCGTGCTCGCGTGGCTGGCGGCCGGCACGAGCACGATCAAGCTCGGCTCCGCGATCTTCCAGATGCCCGCCCGCACGCCCGCGATGACGGCGATGACCGCTGCCACGATCGACGAGCTGTCGGGGGGCCGCATGCGCCTCGGGATCGGCGCCTCGGGCCCGCAGGTCGCCGAGGGCTGGCACGGCCAGCGCTACGGGAAGATGCTCCAGCGCACGCGCGAGTACGTCGCGGTCGTGCGGATGGCGCTCGCCCGCGAGCGCGTCGTCTTCGAGGGCGAGACCCTCCAGCTGCCGCTGCCCGACGGTCCCGGCAGAGCGCTGAAGCTGACGATCACGCCGGTGCAGGAACGGATCCCGATCTACCTCGCCGCGATCGGCCCGAGAAACACCGCGCTCGCGGGCGAGATCGCCGACGGCTGGCTGCCGACCTTCTTCTCTCCCGAGCACGTCGGCGAGGCGCGCGCGCTGCTGGCGGAGGGCGCGGCGCGCGGCGGCCGCTCGCTCGACGGGTTCGACATCGCCCCGAGCGTGCAGACGTTCGTGACCGACGACCTCGACGCCGCCCGCGACGCGATGCGCCCGTTCCTCGCGCTCTACGTCGGCGGGATGGGTTCCCGCAAGCAGAACTTCTACAACCAGCTGGTCGGCCGCTACGGCTTCGAGGACGCGGCGCGGAAGGTCCAGGACCTCTACCTCGACGGCAAGCGCGAGGAGGCGGCCGCCGCCCTGCCGGTCGAGCTGATCGACCTCGTCTCGCTGATCGGCTCGCGCGACGCGGTGCGCGACCGCCTCGCCGTCTATCGCGACACCGGCGTCGGCACGCTGCAGGTCGCCCCGATCGCCTGGACGGCGAAGGAGCGCACCGAGCAGTTGCGGCTGGTGGCGGAGCTGGCGGCCGCCTGAGCCGCCGCGGCCGCCGCCCGCGCGGCCGAGCGGCCGCGGACTCCCCTACGAACCGGCCGTGCGCCCGCCGCTGACGACCTCGTCGGCCGCGCCGGCGCCAGCGCCGTCGTCGAGCAGCCCCAGCAGCGCCTCGACGACGCGCGGGTCGAGCTGCTCGCCGGCGCCGCGGCGCAGCTCCTCGCACGCCTCCTCCAGCGAGCGCGGCTCGCGCCACGGCCGGGGCGACGTCATCGCGACGAGCGCGTCGCAGGCGAGCAGGATCCGCGAGGTGATCGGGATCGCCTCGCCGGCGAGGCCGTCGGGATAGCCGCCGCCGTCGAAGCGCTCGTGCTCGTGACGCACGACCGGGGCGGCCTCGCGCAGCAGCGGCAGCGAGCGCAGCAGCCGCTCGCCGACCAGCGGGTGCTCGTGCAGCAGCGCGCGCTCCTCGTCGTGCAGCTTGCCGGGACGCGCGAGCAACGTCGCCGGGACGCCGATCGTGCCGACGTCGTGGAACAGCGCGGCCAGGTAGAGCGCGCGTAGGTCGCGCTCGCCGAGTCCGAGCGTGCGCCCGACGCGCCAGGCGAGGTCGGCGACGCGCCACTCCTCCTCCTGGCTCTCGGGCTGCACGTCGCCGCCGGCGACGCGGTACAGCTCGCCGAAGCCGGTGCGGCCGAGGCGGTCGAAGCGACGCCGGGCCGCGAGCGCGCAGCCGAGCTGCTCCGCGATCGCCTCCGCCAGCGTCCGCTCGGCGTCGCCGTAGGCGTGGACGCGGTCGCTCGCGAGGATCAGCGTCCCCCACCTGTGCCGCTCGTCGCGGACCGCGACGGCGAGCTGGCAGCGCAGCGGCGTGCCGTCGACCCAGGTCGCGTCGAGCTCGTCGGCGATCACGGCCGCGGGGACGTCGCGGCCGTCGGCGAGGCTGGCGGCGAGCGCGCGCTGGACCGCCGCGTCGGCCACGAGGCCGAGCGCGACGCCGTCGCCCAGGCGATCGCCGGAGCTGAGCGCGATCATGCGCGGCGCGCCGTGCGTGTCGAGCGCGAGCGCGGCGGCGCCGATGCCGTCGAACGCGCCCGCCAGGAACGCGACCGTCGTCTCCGCCAGGGCGCGCTCGTCGGCCGCGCCGGCGAGGGCGCGCGCGAGCCCGGACAGCAGCGTGAGGCGGGCCGCCTCGCCACGGCTGAGGCGGCCGCGCGGACGGCTCTCGGCGGACGGCCGGACGGGTGCGCGCCGGCGGTCGTCGGTGCGCTTCACGGTGCGCAGCTGCGCGTCGGCGCGCAGGATCAGCTCGTCGGCGCTGCGCGCCGGACGGCCGAACGTCGCCCAGCCGGCGCCGGCGCCGAGCCGCGTCTCCCCGTTCGCGAGCTGGATCCCGGCGATCGCCTGCGTCAGCCGCTCAGCCAGCTCGCGGGCCTCCTGCTCGCCCGCGCGCACGGCGATCACGGCGAACTCGTCGCCGCCCTGACGGCAGCAGACGTCCTCCTCGCGCAGCGCGGCCCGCAGCGCGGCGGCGACCTGCCGCAGCGCCTCGTCGCCGGCCAGGTGGCCGTGCTCGTCGTTGATCGCCTTGAACCCGTCGAGGTCGAGCAGGACGAGCGAGAAGGGGTCGTCGTGGCGGCGCGAGCGGGCGACCTCGGCGGTCAGCTGCCGCGTGAACATGCGGTAGTTGCCGAGGCCGGTCAGCTCGTCCAGCTCGGCCATCCGCAGCGCGTCGGCCTCGCGCGCGGCGAGCGTCCACTGCCGGCGGCGCACGAGCAGCAGCGCGCGGACGAGGACACCGGCGGTGCCGAGGCAGACGACGGCCGCGACGATCGCGATCACCGCTCCGGTGTTGTCGCCGTCGTCGAAGACCGCGACCCAGACGAGCGCGACGACGGCGAGGACGAGGAAGAACGAGGCGACGAAGAGCCACCGCCACGCGCGCCGGGCGCCCGGCCTGCGGACAGGGGCGGCGGCGCCGCTCAGTCGCGGCGCGTCATATCCTCGCGGCGCGTCCTGCGCACGCTCGTCGTCAGTCGTCGTCAAATGGTCACCGGACATCCATGCCGTCGGACAAAGTCTCATTAAAGCTGATCAAAGCTCCATCCCTACCCGGTTGAGGTCCGACATCCGTCCAGTTCGCCTGAAGCTGTTCCTCGGCGCCTTCGGGGATCCGGGGCACGCGTTCCCGATGATCGCGCTCGGGTCGGCGCTCGCCCGGCGCGGGCACGACGTCCACCTGGAGACGTGGAGCCGCTGGCGCGCGCACGTCGAGGCGGGCGGGATGCGCTTCCTCGCCGCGCCGGAATACCCAGTCTTCCCGACTGATGGACGCCCACTCTCCCCCTACGAGGTGGTCCTGCGCGCGACCGCCGCGACCCGCCCGCACGTGGCGGCGCTGCGCCCGGACGTGCTCGTCCACGACATCCTCACGCTCGCCCCCGCGCTCGCCGGCGAACTGGAGGAAATCCCTGTGGCGACGCTGATCCCGCACGTCCACCCGCATACCCAGCAGGGCTCGCCGCCCTACTCGTTCGGGGCGCAGCGGCCGCGCACCGGGCTCGGCGCGCGGCTCTGGCGCGTCTTCGACCCGCTCGTCGCGATCGGGCTCGAGCGCGGCCGCCAGGAGCTGAACGAGACCCGCCGGCAGCTCGGGCTCCCGCCGGTCACGCGCGTGCCCGGCGGCATCAGCGAGCGGCTCTGCCTGGTCGGGACCTTCCCCCAGCTCGAATATCCGCGCGCGTGGCCGGCCGGCACGCACGTCGTCGGGCCGCTGCTGTGGGAGCCGCCGGCCGAGGAGGTGGAGCCGCCTCCCGGCGCGCAGCCGCTCGTGCTGATCGCCCCCTCGACCGCGCAGGACCGCGAGCACCGGCTCCTGCGCGCCTCGCTCGCGGGGCTCGACGGCCTCCCGATCCGCGTGCTGGCGACCTGGAACCGGCGGCCGCTGGAGGTGCCGACGCGCGTGCCCGAGAACGCCCGCCTGGTCGAGTGGATCTCCTACGCGCGGACGATGCGCCGCTCCGCGCTCGTCGTCTGCCACGCGGGCCACGGGACGATGGCGCGGGCGCTCGCGTCAGGCGCGGCGGTCGTCGCGGTGCCGGCGGTCGGCGACATGGGCGAGAACGCGGCGCGCCTCGCGTGGGCCGGCGCCGGGGTCCGGCTGCCGTGGCGCTTCGCGACGCCTTGCGGCGTTCGGCTGGCGGTGCGGCGGGCGCTGGAGGAGCCGGCGCTCGCGCGGCGGGCCGGCGAGCTGGCGGCGTGGGCGCGCACGCACGACGGCGCCGAGCGCGCGGCGGACCTGGTCGAGGGGCTCGCGCGGGAGGGGTGAGGGCGGGCGGGCGAGGCGGCGGCCCGCGCCGGGAGGCCCGGGAGGCGGCGGCGAGCGCGCGGCGGCGGCGCGGGCGCGGCGCGGTGCCCCCACTCACCCCCGCGTGCGCAACCCGTCGAGCAGCGTCCCCGCGACGAGCCGCCGGGCCTGCTCGCGCGTCAGCTCCCCCGCGACGACGAGCCGCAGCGCCGCCGGCAGCAGGCTCGAGAGCGCCGCGACGACCCAGCTCGCGGGCGCGGCGGCGCTCAGCTCGCCGTCGCGCTGCCCGCGCTCGACGAGCCGCTCGATCGGCTCCGCGAGCCGGGCTCTGTGCTCCTCCTGACGGCTCGGCGGCGTGCCCTGGAGGAACGACTCGTCGAACAGGATGTGGTAGCGGACGGCGACGCTCAGCAGCGCGCCGACGACGCGGGCGAGGGCGTCGGGCACCGGGCCGTCGTCCGGCCGGCTGGCGGCGATCGCCGCGCTGACGTCGGCGAACGCCTGCGCGTGGAGCGCGTCGATCAGCTCCTCGCGCGCGGCGAAGTGGCGGTAGAGGGTCGCGCGGCCGAGCCCGGCGGCGGTCGCGATCTCGGTCATCCCGGCGGACGCGTCGCGGGCCAGAACGGACGCGGCCGCCTCGAGGATCAGCCGCGTGTTGCGTTGCGCGTCGGCCCGGCGACGCTCCGGGGCGGCCGGCACGCGCGCGCTCGCCGCCCCGCCTGCCCCCGCCGCGTCAGCCGGCGACGGGCGCGAGCACGCTGAACGGCGCGCGCGCGAGCGGCTGCTCGTCGATCGACAGCCGCCACTCGTACTGGCCGACGTCGAGGACGAGGCCGTGCATGTTGAAGGCGAGCGGCATGTTGAGCGTCGAGCCGGGCTTCAGGCCGGGCGGGCGACCGAGCTCGAACTGGCCGCGCGGCACGACCTCCTCGCCGCCGATCGTCACGCGCTCGCCGTCGGAGTCGACCAGCTCGGCCATCAGCTCGTGCGGCCCGACGGTCTGGTCCCACGGCACCTTCACGACGATCGCGAGCGCGACGTCGATCGGCTGGTTCGGCGCCTGCAGCACGTTCCAGGCCCCGCCCATGATGTACAGCTTGCCGTTGATCGCCTCCGCGTGGTCGCAGAGCAGCAGGTCGGCTTCCATCAGAGGACCCCCGCTCCGCTGCGCTCGATCGCGAACGCCGGACGGCGCCGCGAGGGCAGCTCGACGGCGAAAGAGCCGCGCGAGCCGACCGACGCCGAGACCGTCACGCGCCGCTCGGGCAGGACGAGGTGGTGCAGCTCCAGCTCCTGCTCGGCGAACCAGGGCGCGCCCTCGCGCGCCAGGTCGCGGACCTCGTCATAGCTGGAGCCGGCGGCCGAGTACCCCGGCAGGTCCGGCGAGGCGGCCCACCAGCCGGCGGGCTCGTCGTGGTAGATCATCTGGGCGACGCGCATGAGAGGGATCCTAAACCAACGCGGCGGGCCGCCTACAGGAGTGCGCGCGCCTCGCCCTCGCTGAGCCCCACGTCGGCGATCAGGATCTTGCGCACGACGCCCGGCGGGATCGTCACGCGGTCGTGGAACGAGAACGCGACGTCGGGATAGCCGCGCTCGGAGCAGAGCTTGCGGTGGGAGCCGCGCTGGCGCACGATCACGTACGCGAGCGGCTCGCGCGTGAGGATCGCGAGCAGCTGCTGCCCCTTGAGCGCCGGAAAGCGTTGCATGGAGTGCGCAGATTCTCCGATCGAGACGGCCTCCGCCACCGGCAGTGCGAGAATCGAAGGACGAATGAGCGCCACCGCCGGACCCCATCTCCCCGGTCCCGTCGCGGACCGCTTCGCCGCGCGCGTGCGTGCGCAGGAGCAGACGACGCTCGGGCCGCTCGCGACGCGCTCCTATCCGGCGACGCGCGAACGGGTCGAGGACGAGTGCGGGCTGCGCACGCCGTTCCAGCGCGACCGCGACCGGATCGTCCACTCGAAGGCGTTCCGCCGCCTCAAGCACAAGACGCAGGTGTTCGTCGCGCCCGAGGGCGACCACTACCGCACGCGCCTCACGCACACGCTGGAGGTGACGCAGGTCTCGCGCACGGTCGCGCGGGCGCTGCGGCTGAACGAGGACCTGACGGAGGCGATCGGGCTCGGGCACGACCTCGGCCACCCGCCGTTCGGCCACATCGGCGAGGCGATCATCGACCGCTGCCTGCGGGAGCGCTTCGGCCGCGGCTTCCGCCACCACGAGCACTCGCTGCGGGTCGTCGAGCGGCTGGAGCGCGACGGCGCCGGCCTGGACCTGACCGAGCCGGTGCGCAACGGGATCCTCTGCCACTCCGGCCGCGCGCCGATGCCGCACACGCTGGAGGGGAGAATCGTGCGGCTGCTCGACCGCGTCGCCTACATCAACCACGACATCGACGACGCGGTGCGGGCCGGGGTGCTCGACGAGCGCGACCTGCCGGCCGAGCCGATCGCGGTGCTCGGGAGCAGCGGGTCGGAGCGGATCGACCGGCTCGTGCACGACGTCGTGGAGCAGTCCGAGCAGGCCGGCGACATCGCGCAGGGCGCGGAGGCGGGCGTCGCGATGAGCGAGCTGCGGGCGTTCATGTTCGAGCACGTCTACCTCGGCCCCGACGCGCGCCGCGAGCACGTCAAGATCGACCGCGTCGTGACGACGCTCTTCGACCACTACCTCGACCATCCCGAGGAGATCCCGCCGCCGCTGCTCGAGGACGCCGACCTGCCGACGCGCGTGACCGACTACCTCGCCGGGATGACCGATCGCTTCTGCATCCGCCGCTTCGAGGCGCTCACCGTCCCGGCCGCCTTCACGCCGTGACGCGCTACACGCCCGACTCGAAGGAGCGCGTCCGCGACGCGGTCGACATGCTCGCGCTCGTCGGGACGCGCACCGAGCTGCGGCGCGCCGGCGTGAACTCGTACTTCGGCCGCTGCCCGTTCCACGACGAGCGCACCGGCTCGTTCCACGTACGGCCGGAGGAGAAGCACTACCACTGCTTCGGCTGCCAGCTGTCGGGCGACCCGTTCGACTTCGTGATGGAGAGCGAGGGGCTCGACTTCAGAGGGGCGCTCGAGTCGCTCGCGGACCGCTTCGGCGTGACGCTGGAGGTCGAGGACGAGGACCCGGAGGCCGCCGCCCAGCGCGAGCGGCGCGACCGGCTGCTGGCGCTGCTGGAGCGCGCCGCCGGCTACTACGCGCGCTTCCTGTGGGAGTCGGGCGAGGCGGCCGGCGCGCGCGACTACCTCGCGCGGCGCGGGCTGGAGGAGGCGACGCTGAGAGCGTTCCGCGTCGGCTACGCGCCGAGCGCGTGGGACCGCATGCTGCTCGCGTCGCGGCAGGCCGGCTTCAGCGAGGAGGAGCTGCTGGCGACCGGGCTCGTGCAGCGCTCGACCAGACAGCGCGGGAGCGTCTACGACCGCTTCCGCGAGCGGATCATGTTCCCGCTCGCCGACGCGCGCGGGCACGTGACCGGCTTCGGCGCGCGCGCGATGCGCGACAACCAGCCGCCCAAGTACCTCAACACGAGCGAGGGCGAGGTCTTCCACAAGGGCCGCCAGCTGTTCGGGATCGACCTCGCCCGCAGACACGCCGCGCGCGCCGGGCGGATCGTGCTGGCGGAGGGCTACACGGACGTGATCGCCCTGCACCAGGCCGGGATCCCGAACTCGGTCGGGGTGATGGGGACGTCGCTGACAGACGACCAGGCGCGGGAGCTGGAGCGCACCGCGAGAACGCTCGTGCTGGCGCTCGACGCCGACGGCGCCGGGCAGGAGGCGATGCTGCGCGCGGCGCGGATCGCGGCCGGACGGAGCCTCGAGCTGCGGGTCGTGCCGCTGCCGGAGGGCTCGGACCCGGCCGACCTGGTCCAGCGCGACGGTCCCGAGAGAGTGCGCGAGCAGGTCAGCAGATCGGTGCCGTTCGTCTCGTTCCACGTCGACCGGATCCTCGGCCAGGCGTCGCTCGGCGACGCCGAGGGCAAGGACGCGGCGATCGCGGAGCTGGGGCCGGTGCTGGCGCAGGTCCCGCCGAGCGTGCTGCGGGAGGAGCTGATCCAGCGGATCGCGGGGCGACTCGACCTGTCGGGCGGGCTGGCGGCGTCGCTGCTGGAGGCGGCGGCGGGGGCGGGAGCGGGCGGGGCGAATGGTGGTGCCGCCGGGGCGCCGGCGCGCGATGCCGGCTCCGGTCCCGAGACGCCGGAGACCGGCAACGGCTGGGGCGCGTTCCCGCCCCCCGGGCACGACGGCGCGGCGGCGAACGCCCCGGCCCCGCCGCCGCGGCTCGACCACCGCGCGAAAGGCGAGCGGACGTTCCTCGCCCTCTGCCTCGCGCTGCCGCGCGACGGCGCTGTCATGCTCGCGAGAGTCGATCCGGAGGCCCACTTCACGAGCGCGGTGGCGCGCCGCGCGGCCGAGCACGTCGCGCCCCGTCTGGCCGATCCGCTGGAGGGACTGCCGCCCGACGACGCCGACCTCGGAGCCTACGTCTTCGAGCTGAGCAAGCAGGCCGCGCGGGGAGACCGCGTCGGACCGGTCAACCTCGAGCACGCCTGGCTCACGCTCGAGCTCGCCCGCCTCGACCGGGCGAAAGC
>JAATFK010000188.1 GCA_015655225.1 Solirubrobacterales bacterium
CTCGCCCCGGTCGGGGCCGGGAGCTTCGAGGACAAGCTGGAGCTGGTCGCCGGCGGGCAGGCGGTCGCGATGCGGCCCGCCGGCGACCGCCGCTTCACGCTGCGCGGCGACCTCACGACCGTGCCGATCGAGGGCGCCGATCCGTGCCAGGTCGTCCTGGCGACGCGCTCGGGCGACGACGACCGCCTCGTCGCCGCGTTCGCCGCGTGCGCCCGCGCGCGCCTGACCGGCTGGTCGCCCCAGGCTCAGGCCGCCGGGGCCGCCGGGTAGCCGCCCGCCGCGAGGTCGGCGAGCAGGCTCGGGTGGGTCGGCTGCCAGCCGAAGCGCCCGCGGGTCAAGGCGCTGGAGGCCGGCTGGTCGATGCCGAAGATCGTCCCGAGGAAGCCGAAGCTCTCCGCCGGGACGGCCTCGGCCGGAACCCCGAGCTGAGCGCCGATCGCCTCGGCGAGGGAGCGCATCGTGTCGCCCTCGTCGCCGACGGCGTGGACCACGGTGCCCGGCGTGGCCTGCTCCAGCACCAGCCGGATCAGCCGGGCGGCGTCGCGGCGGTGCACCGCCGGCCAGCGCTGGGAGCCGTCGCCGACGTAGGCGGAGACGCCGCTCTGCTGGGCCGCCTGGATCAGGAACGAGGCGAAGCCGTAGGGGCCGCCGCGGTCGTGCACCGAGCGGGGGAGGCGGACGACCGCGGAGCGGACGCCCCGCTCGGCGAGATCGAGCGCCGCCCGCGCGTTGCGGCCCCGGCCGCCCGCCGGCCCCTCGGTCGGCTGCGGGTCCTCCTCGGTCGCGGGACGGCCGGGCACGGCGGGCGTGCCGGAGACGATCACGAGCGGCTTGCCGGTCCCTTCGAGCGCGGCGCCGAACGTCTCGACGGCGAGGGCCTCCTCCGCCACGCAGCGCTCGAAGTCGCTGAAGTCGTTGCCGAAGGCGAGGTTGACGACCCCGTCGGCCTGGGACGCGCCGGCGCGCAGGCTCTCGGGGTCGGCGAGGTCGCCGCGCAGCGCGGTGGCACCCGCGGCGGTGAGCGCTTGCGCTGAGGCGTCGGAGCGGGCGAGGCCGACGACCTCGTGGCCCGCCTCGATCAGCTCGGGGACGACGACCGAGCCGATGCCGCCGGTCGCGCCGGTGACGAAGATGCGCATGGAGACTCCTCCTGTAGTGATGAGACCTTTGTCCCGTCACCGTAGCAAGGCGATGAGACCATGGTCCCATCGCTACGATGGAGCGATGCCTCGATGGGAGCCCGAAGCGCGCGAACGACTGGCCGCCGCCGCCCTGCAGCTGTTCTCCGAGCAGGGCTACGACGACACGACCGTCGCCGAGATCGCCGATCGCGCCGGGCTGACGAAGAGCACCTTCTTCCGTCACTTCCCCGACAAGCGCGAGGTGCTGGCCGCCGGCCAGGAGGCGCTGTCGCGGCTCTTCGCCGAGGGGATCGCCTCGGCGCCGCCGGACGCCACGCCCCTCGCGGCGGTCGCCGCGGGGCTCGAGCGCGCCGGGTCGATGGGGCCGTTCAATCGCGAGCGCGCGCTCCGGCTCAACGCCGTGCTCGCGACCAGCGCCGAGCTGCAGGAGCGCTACGCGCTCAAGCAGGTCGGCTTCTCCGCGGCAATCGCCGACGCGCTGCGCGTCCGCGGCGTCGCGGACGCGGTCGCGAGCCTGTCGGCAGAGCTGGGGGTGCTCGCCTTCAAGGAGGCGTACGCCGCGTGGGTCGCGGCGGACGACGAGCAGGACCTCAGGGAGCTGGCGCGCGCCGCCCTCGATCGGCTGCGGGCCGCGGTCACCGAGCTGGGCTGAGGCTTCCGCGATGGCGTCGGCGCATAATGAGAGTTCGCCCATCTGGCGCGGTGACGTTCGTGCGCTGACGTTCACGATGCCGTACATGTCTACTTCACGCGTGGGTCACATCTGTGACCCATCGAGTGAGAACGATGCGTCACTGTCGGCGCGCGCAGTGACGCGCGTCCGGCGCTCTGTTCACCGCATCACCGCATAGACAAGGACGTCCCCCTTGCTCAGAAAGTTGCTGCTCGGCAGCGGCCTGCTTGCCGCTGCCCTGTTGGCCGTCGTCCTCACGGGCGCCTTCGCCGACACGTCCGCCGACACCGCTCAGACGACCACCCCGATCAAGCACGTGGTGGTGATCTTCAGCGAGAACGAGTCGTTCGACCACTACTTCGCCACCTATCCGAACGCCACCAACCCGGCCGGCGAGCCGGCGTTCACGGCGAAGGCCGGCACGCCGCCGGTGAACGGGCTGAGCGGCCCGCTGCTGACGGCCAACCCGAACGCGCTGAACCCGCAGCGGCTCGACCCGTCCCAGGCGGTCACCTGCTCGAACGACCACGGCTACAGCGCCGAGGAGTCGGCGTTCGACGGCGGCCTGATGGACAGATTCGTCGAGGACACGGCCGGCGGCGGCGCGCTCTGCACCCCGCCGCTGGTGATGGACTACTACGACGGCAACACGGTGACAGGGCTCTGGAACCTGGCCCAGAACTTCGCGCTCAGCGACGAGTCCTACGACACGCAGTTCGGCCCCTCGACGGTCGGCGCGCTCAACCTGATCAGCGGCCAGACGCACGGCGCGCTGGCCGCCAGCGGCGTCGAGAACGGGACCGTCATCGGCGACCCCGACCCGTCCACCGCGCTCGACGACTGCGCGACCGGCACGACCGAGATGTCGGGCCAGAACGTCGGCAACCTGATGAACACGAGAGGCGTCTCCTGGGGCTGGTTCCAGGGCGGCTTCCGGCCCTCGGTCGTCGACGGGTCCGGCAAGGCGTCGTGCCTCACGAACCACAGAAACGTCGCCGGCGCGGGCGTGATCGACTACGTCCCGCACCACGAGCCGTTCGAGTACTACCCCTCGACCGCGAACAGACACCACACGCCGCCTGCCAGCACGGCCGAGATCGGCCACGACGGCGTCGCGAACCACCAGTACGACCTGACCGACTTCGACGCCGCGCTGGCGGCCGGCGACCTGCCGCAGGTCTCCTACCTGAAGGCGGCCGCGTTCGAGGACGGGCACCCGAGCTACTCCGACCCGCTCGACGAGCAGCGCTTCATCGCGCGCACGGTCGACGCGCTCGAGCAGTCGCCCGACTGGAGCAGCACCGCCGTGATCATCGCCTACGACGACTCCGACGGCTGGTACGACCACCAGATGTCGCCGATCGTCAGCAGCTCGGCGGCGTCGAGCGACACGCTGGGCGGCACCGACGTCTGCGGCCAGGTGAAGGACCCCTCCGCCTACCCGGACCGCTGCGGCTACGGCCCGCGCCTGCCGCTGCTCGTGATCTCGCCGTACGCGAAGCAGAACTACGTCGACCACACCGTCACGGACCAGACCTCGATCCTGAAGTTC
>JAATFK010000013.1 GCA_015655225.1 Solirubrobacterales bacterium
CGATCGGCCACGAGCTGTCGCTGCGCGAGGCGGTCGGCAGAGTCTCGGCCGAGCACGTCGAGGTCTATCCGCCGGGCGTCCCGATCATCCTGGAGGGCTTCCGCGTCTCCGAGGCGGCGGTGCGGTACCTGCTGGAGACGCGGGACTCCGGGGGGACGATCGTGGCGCGGGACACGTCGCTGGAGACTCTGCGCGTCCTCTAGCCGGCGTACCCTCCTGACGTGCTGGTCGACGGAACCGACATCCCCTATCGCGTGCGCCGCTCCGACCGCGCCCGCCGCGTGCGCGTCCGCGTCGACGGCGTGCGCGGGGTCGAGGTCGTGCTGCCGCGTCGGGCGGCCGAGCGGGAGGCCGCCGCGGCGGTGCGGGAGCTGCGGCCGTGGATCGAGCGCAAGGTCGCGGAGCTGCGGCGCACGCGGGCGCTCGTGACGGCGCGCGGCCTGACCGTGCCGTATCTGGACGAGACGCTGGAGCTGGTGCCGGAGGCGGGCCGCTCGCGGGTGCATCGTCGCGGCGCGACGCTCCTCGTCCCCGACGGCGACCACCGCCCGGCGGTCGAGCGCTGGCTGCGACGCCAGGCGCGCGAGGAGGTCGCCCCGCGGCTCTACCGCGCGACCCGGATCGCCGGCACGAGCTACACAGGCCTGACGATCCGCGGGCAGGCGACGCGCTGGGCGAGCTGCTCCTCGACCGGCGCGATGAGCTTCAACTGGCGGCTGCTGCTGGCGCCCTCGGCGGTGCTCGACTACGTCGTCTGGCACGAGGTCTGCCACCTCGAGGTGATGGACCACTCGCCGCGCTTCTGGAGCCTGCTGGCGAGCCGCTCGCCGGACTACCGCCAGCACGCGACGTGGCTGCGGCGCAACGGCGCGTCGCTCGTCCTGTGAGCGGCGGCAGCCCCCGCGTCGGGGTCGTTGGTCACACCGAGTGGCTCGACTTCGCGGTCGTCGCCCACCTGCCGGTCGCGGGGGAGATCGTGACCGCCCACGAGCACTTCGAGGTGCCCGCCGGCGGAGGCGCGGTCGCCGCCGTGCAACTGCGCAAGCTGGCCGGAGCGGCGACCTTCCTCTGCGCCGTCGGCGAGGATCGGCTGGGGGAGCGGAGCCTCGCCGAGCTGCGCGACGAGCACGGGCTGGAGGTCCACGCGGCGCAGCGAGCGCGGCCGCAACGGCGCGCCTTCACGCACGTCGACCGCAACGCCGAGCGGACGATCACGGTGCTCGGCGAGCGGCTCGTCCCGCGCGGCGAGGACCCACTGCCGTGGAGATCGCTGGCCGACCTCGACGGGATCTACTTCACCGGCGGCGACGCGGACGCGGTCCGCGCCGCCCGCCGCGCGCCGGTGCTGGTCGCCACCTCGCGGGCGGCCGACGCGCTCGCCGAGGCGGGTGCCGAGCTGGAGGTGCTGCTCGGCAGCGCGAACGACGAGAGAGAGCGCGAGGGCGTCGAGCGGCTGCGCGGCCTGGCCCGCTGGACCGTCCTGACGCACGGCGCGCAGGGCGGGAGCTGGCAGGGCGCCGACGGCACGAGCGGCAGCTGGCCGGTCGCCCCGCCGCCGGGCGCGCCGGTCGACGCCTACGGCTGCGGCGACTCGTTCGCCGCCGGCGTCACGTACGCGCTCGCGGCCGGCCAGGACCTGCCGGCCGCGCTGGCGCTCGGCGCCCGCTGCGGCGCGTACTGCCTGACCGGCCGGGGGCCGTACGCGGCGCAGCTGACGTTGGCGTAGCGGGCGCGGCGTCCGAGGACGCTACGCCGGCTCGACCACGTCGACCAGGTCGCCGACGAGCGCGAAGTCCTTCGCGTTGCGCGTCAGCAAGACGGCGTCGTGGACCTGTGCGGTGGCCGCGATCAGGAGGTCGGCATTGCGGCGGCGCGGCTGGGCTCCGCGACGGCGCACGAGCGCGGCGAGCGATCCCCAGGCACGCGCGACCGCCGCGTCGACCGGCAGCGGCGTGAAGGCGGCCTCGATCGCCGCGAGGCGTTGCGCCCGCCGGGCGCGCTCTTCGTCGTCGTCGGCCAGCAGGAGCCCGAAGTGCAATTCGCCGAGCGACACGGCGCTGATCGCCAGGTCGTACCCCTCGGGGGCCTCGCCCGCGATCAGGACCGACGTGTCGAGGATCGCCCTCACGCGCTGTCGAACGGGTCGACGAGACCGGCGTCGAGCGTCGCCAGGTCCTCGGCGAGCCCGACCGGCTCGGGCGTCTGCCAGATCTGTCGCACGCGCTCGGCGGGCACCCACGTGTTGCGCGCGACCGGTCCGAGCTGGGCGACCGCTCGTCCGGCGACCGTGACGGTCAGCTCCTCGCCGGCCTCGGCGCGGCGCAGCACCTCGCCGACGTTGTTGCGCAGCTCCTTCTGGGGAATCGTGGCCATCGAGCCTAAGGTAGCAGAACTGCTACTCGCCCTGACGACGCCGTCTGACGCGTCGGGCACGACGCGGCCGCGTCGTGCCCCCTCCAAAGCGGCTAGCGCTGCCCGATCCCCACGTACTCGCGGCCCCGGCCGCCCGTGTAGATCTGGCGCGGGCGCGAGATTCTCTGCTCCGGGTCCTCGATCATCTCGAGCCACTGGGCGATCCAGCCGCTCGTGCGGCCGATCGCGAACAGCACCGGGAACATCTCCGCCGGCATCCCCAGCGCCTCGTAGATCAGGCCCGAGTAGAAGTCGACGTTCGGGTAGAGCTTGCGGGAGACGAAGTAGTCGTCCTCCAGCGCGATTCTCTCCAGCTCCAGCGCGATGTCGAGCAGCGGGTTGGTCCCCGTCACCTCGAACACCTCGTTCGCGGCCGTTCTGATGATCTTCGCGCGCGGGTCGTAGTTCTTGTAGACCCGGTGGCCGAAGCCCATCAGCCGCTCGTTGCCGGCCTTCACGCCCTCGACGAACGCGGGCACGTTGTCCTTCGTCTCGATCCGGCGCAGCATCCGCAGCACCGCCTCGTTGGCGCCACCGTGGAGCGGGCCGTAGAGCGCCGCGACGCCCGCCGCCATCGAGGAGTACGGGTCGACCTGCGAGGAGCCGACGCCGCGCACGGCGCTCGTCGAGCAGTTCTGCTCGTGGTCGGCGTGCAGGATGAAGAGGACGTCGAGCGCGTGCTCCAGCCGGGGGTCGGGCTGGTACTTCAGCTCCGCGATCTTGAACAGCATGCCGAGGAAGTTGCCCGCGTAGGAGAGGTCGTTGTCCGGATAGACGTACGGCATGCCGCGGTTGTGCCGGTAGGCGAACGCCGCCAGCGTCGGCATCTTCGCGAGCAGCCGTATGATCTGGATGTAGCGCAGCTCCGGGTCCTTTATCTGCTGCGCCTCGGGGTAGAAGGTCGAAAGCGCGCCGACTCCCGCGAGCAGCATCCCCATCGGGTGCGCGTCGTAGCGGAAGCCCTGCATGAACTCCTTGACGTTCTCGTGCACGAAGGTGTGGGTCGTGATCTGGAACGTCCACTCCTTCAGCTGCGCCTCCGTCGGCAGCTCACCGTGGATCAGCAGGTACGCGACCTCGAGGTAGGAGGACTTCTCGGCGAGCTGCTCGATCGGGTAGCCGCGGTACTCGAGGATGCCCTTGTCGCCGTCGATGTACGTGACGGCCGAGCGACAGGACGCGGTGTTCATGAACGCCGGGTCGTACGTCATCAGGCCGAAGTCGTCGTCGTTGACTCTGATCTGACGGAGATCGATGCTGCGGATCGTCTCGTCCTCGATCGGGATCTCGTACGACCGTCCCGTACGGTTGTCCGTTACCGAGAGCGTGTTGCTGGACTGGGCTACGCCTCCATCGGCGCTCCCTGCGGTTTCCGTGCTCATGACTCTCCTCGGTGCGCAGTGCCTTTTGCACTCGTTTTACCGGATCGGCCCCTCCGGCTCGCTTCTCCCCGCTGGCGCGGCGGATCAGTCGCGGCGGATCGGCCGCTCGCGGGTCAGCTGCCGGGCGCGCGGAGGCCGTAGCGGCTCTCCGTCGCCTCGCGCTGACCCTGGTAGTGGCTGCCGAGTTTTGCACTCCCGTAGGGGCGCAGCGCCGGTGCGTCGAGCGTCATGAAGGAGAGCTGGGCGATCAGCAGGCCGGGGTAGAGCTTGATCGGGACGCGCGTGAGGTTGTTCAGCTCCAGCGTCAGCGTCCCTCTCCAGCCGGGATCGCAGAAGCCGGCGGTCGCGTGGACGATCAGGCCGAGGCGCCCGAGCGACGACTTGCCCTCGATCCGCGCGACGACGTCGTCCGGCAGCTCGACCCATTCGAGCGTGCGGCCGAGGCAGAACTCGCCGGGGTGGATCACGAACGCGTCGTCCTGATCGATCCGCACCTCCTCGGTCAGGTTCGCCGGCATCTCGCGCAGGTCGATCGAGGTGACCCGGTGGTTGTTGAAGACGCGGAAGGTGTCGCCGAGCCGCAGGTCGACGCTCGCCGGCTGCACGAGCGCGGGCTCCCACGGGTCGATGCGGATCCGTCCCTCCTCGACGAGGCGGGTGATCGTGCCGTCGGAGAGGACCGAGGTCGGCGTCATCGGCGGGAAGTGTGGCAGTCGCGCCGGATCGCCGCCGCGACCGTGCGATGGGCGCTCCGATCTGCGTCCAGCCTCGTTGCACGAGCGACAGCCTGGATTGACACCTGTTGCGAGAGGTGTTTATTGTTGCTTCACGCAGGAGGCAGGTCGGAGAGTTTCGGACGGAGGAGACGGCAGGACCATGAACATCGCTTCACGAGGCGCCTCGATGGCGGTCGACTTGGAGCAGCGCATCGACTTCGGTCGGCTGCGCGCGGACCGCCTGGCGCGGGTGCGCGCCGTGCTCGAGCGCTCGGAGCTGGGAGCGCTCCTGCTGTTCGACCAGAACAACATCCGCTACGTCACCAGCACGCACATCGGCGAGTGGGCGCGCGACAAGAGCGCGCGCTGCGTGATCGTCCCGCGCACGGGCGATCCGGTCCTGTGGGACTTCGGCTCCGCCGCCAGACACCACCAGCTGTTCGCGCCGTGGCTGCCCGAGTCGAGCTGGCGCGCCGGCGTGACCAGCATGCGCGGCGCGATGCCGCAGCAGACGGGTGTCCCGGACATCCTCGCGGGCCACATCTACGACGTGCTCGACGACCACGGGCTGGCGGACCAGCCGCTCGGGATCGACCTGACTGACATGGAGACGCTCGCCTCCCTCAGCCGTCGCGGGATCACGACGGGCGACGCGCAGCCGGTGATGCTGGAGGCGCGCAAGATCAAGACCGCCGACGAGATCGCGCTGCTCGACCAGGCGGCCGGGATCGTCGACGCCGTCTATGAGCAGATCTACCGCACGCTGCGGCCCGGCATCAAGGAGAGCACGATCGTCGCGGAGGCCCAGCGGCTGCTGTTCGAGCTGGGCTCCGAGCAGGTCGAGGCGATCAACGCCGTCTCCGGCGACCGCTGCAACCCGCACCCGCACGTCTTCTCCGACCGCCTGCTGCGTCCCGGCGACCAGGCGTTCTTCGACATCATCCAAAGCTATAACGGCTATCGCACCTGCTATTACCGCACGTTCAATGTCGGTCGTGCCACCGATTCGCAGAAGGACGCCTATAAAAAGGCGCGCGAATGGATCGACGCGGCGATCGCGCTGGTGAAGCCCGGCGTCTCGACCGACAAGATCGCCGCCTGTTGGCCCAAGGCCGAAGAGATCGGTTTCACCAGCGAGATGGAAGCCTTCGGCCTGCTCTTCGGCCATGGCCTC
>JAATFK010000001.1 GCA_015655225.1 Solirubrobacterales bacterium
ACCCGCTGCCGCCCCGCCGGCCGCGGCCGCCACCGACGCACCCGCCGGCGCCCCGCCCCACCTCGCCACCGGCCTCACCCACGCCTTCCCCACCGCCGCCGCGATCGCCAGCAGCGATCCCGCGCGGCTCGCGATGCCGCGCGCCCGCCAGCGGGCCGTGCTCGGCCTCGCCCAAGCCCTCGCCGACGGCGAGATCGTCCTGCGCCCGACCGCCGACCCCGACGAACTCGAAGCGACGCGCGCCACCCTCCTCGCCCTCCCGGGCATCGGCCCCTGGACCGTCGAGTACGTCGCCCTGCGCGCGCTCGGCGACCACGACGCCTTCCCCGCCACCGACCTCGTGATCCGCAGAGCGCTCGTCCGTCTCGGCCATCCCGACGACCAGCGCGCGATCGCCGCGACGGCCGAGCGCTGGCGGCCGCTGCGCGGCTACGCGGCCCAGGCGCTGTGGGCCAGCGCCCATGCCGCGACGCCGTGAGAAACGCGCTATCTCTCTCAGGCGATGCTGGTTGAGGAGATCCGCCGTGGCGCCGCCTGGGTCGCGCGACAGGCGCGGAGCGTCGTGGTCCGGGAGGAGCTGATCCCCGCCTACGCGGCCGCCCTCCCGCCGCTGCACCAGCTCCCCGGCCTCGACCCCGACGCCCACGTCACCGACGGCCCGCCCGAGCTGCGCGCCGCCTTCTTCCTGACCCTCGACGCGATCAACTTCGGCTCCGGCTGGTTCCCGACGATCCGCAAGCGCGACGGCCGCTCCGGCTACTTCACGATCGCCCTCGGCCTGCGCGACCGCTTCCGCGCACACGGCCCGTGGAGCGCCGACCAGCTCCGCACGCTCGACCGCGTGAGCCTCGCGACCGTCCTCGGCCAGGACCCCGGCCACGAGCTGATCGGCCTCTTCGCCGCGTCGCTGAACGACCTCGGCGCGCACGTCGCCGACGAGCATGGCGGCCGCTTCCTCGGCGTCGTCGAAGACGCCGGCGGCTCCGCCCCCCGGCTCGTCGAGCGGCTCGCGGCGTGGGACTGCTTCGCCGACCGCTCGCCCTACCGGGGCCGCGAGATCCCGCTCTTCAAGCGCGCGCAGGTCGCGACCTCCGACCTCGCGCTCGCGGGCGTCGCGCCGCTCGCGCGCCTCGACCGCCTCACGCTCTTCGCCGACAACCTGATCCCCCACGTGCTGCGCCTCGACGGCATCCTCGCCGTCGACCCCGCGCTCGTCGCCCGCATCGACGCCGGCGAGCTGATCGCCCACGACTCGCCCGAGGAGGTGGAGCTGCGCGCCGGCGCGATCCACGTCGCCGAGCTGATCTGCGCGGCCCGTCCGGAGCTGACGCCCCAGCAGGTCGACACGACCCTCTGGACGAGAGGCGGCGGCGCGCGCTACAAGGCCGTCCCCCGTCCCCGCTCCCGCACGACGGCATACTGAGGAACGCGATGGCCGTGATCGACGTGACCGACGGCGAGACCCTCGTCACCCCGCGCCTCCTGCTGCGCCGCTGGCAGCCGGAGGACCTCGACGCCTACGCCGCCCTCTCCGGCGATCCGGAGGTGATGCGGCACATCGGCGCCGGCGTCCCCTACACCCGCGAGCAGAGCCGCGTCAGCATGGAGTCGTTCCGCGGCCACTGGGAGCGCTACGGCTTCGGGCTGCGCGCGGTGGTCGACCGCGAGAGCGGCGCGCTGATCGGGATGCTCGGCGTCCAGCGCGCCGGCGAGCCCGGCGTCGGCCCCGGCGACGTCGAGATCGGCTGGCGGCTGCAGCGCTCGCACTGGGGGCGCGGCCTCGCGGTCGAGGGCGCGACGGTCGTCCGCGACCATGCCTTCGGGACGCTCGGCTTCCGGCGCCTGGTCGCCTTCTGCCGGCCCGCGAACCACGCCTCGATCCACGTCGCCGAGCGGCTCGGGATGATCCCGACCGAGCTGCGCCGCTGCCGCCGCGGCCTGCCGATGCAGATCCTCGCGCTCGACCGCGCGACCTGGGCGACCGGCGTGACGGAGCCCGGCTGAGATGCGCGCCGTCTCCTGGAACGTCAACTCGCTGAAGGCGCGCCTGCCCCGCGTGCTGGAGTTCCTCGCCGAGCACGCGCCCGACGTGCTTGCGCTGCAGGAGACGAAGAGCGAGCCGGCCGCCTTCCCGCACGACGAGCTGGCCGCCGCCGGCTACCGCGCGATCGACCACAGCGCGGGCCGCTGGGCCGGCGTCGCGCTGCTGGCGCGCGACGGGCTGGACGTCGAGGAGCCGCAGCTGGGCCTGCCGGGGGAGCCGGAGCCGGAGGAGGCGCGCTGGGTCGAGGCGACCGTCGGCGGCGTGCGCGCGATCAGCGTCTACGTCCCGAACGGCCGCGAGGTCGACAGCACCTGGTACGCGCAGAAGCTGACGTTCCTGGCGGCCGCGCGCGAGCGGATGGCGGACCTCCACGAGGAGGGAGAGCCGCTGCTGCTGATGGGCGACATGAACGTCGCGCCGGCCGACCTCGACGTCTACGACCCGGCCGCCTTCGTCGGCTCGACGCACGTGACCGCCGCCGAGCGCGCGGCGCTGGAGGCGATCGAGGACACGGGCCTGGTCGACGCCTACCGCCACCTCCACCCCGACACCGTCGGCTACACCTGGTGGGACTACCGCGCCGGGCACTTCCACAGAGGGCTCGGACTGCGGATCGACCTCGCGCTGCTCTCCCCCGAGCTGGCGACGCGCCTGACGCGCGCGGGCATCGAGCGCCCGTACCGCAGAGGCACGAAGCCCTCCGACCACGCGCCGCTCGTGGTCGAGTGGGCCGACTGACGTGCTTCCCCACCCCCCGAGTGGGGGTCGGATGACAGAACGAGAACGCCTTCGCGCCCCATGGCCGGCTAACGTGACCGGCCGATGAGTCGCCGCACCAAGATCGTCGCCACCATCGGGCCCGCCTCGCGCGATCCCGAGGTGCTGGCGCGGATGGTCGAGGCCGGCCTCGACGTCGCACGGCTGAACTTCTCCCACGGCTCCCGCGAGGAGCACGCCGAGAACGTCGGGCTGGTGCGCCAGGCCGCGAGCCGCGCCGGGCGCCCCGTCGCGATCCTCCAGGACCTGCCGGGCCCGAAGCTGCGGATCGGGAAGCTGAAGGACGACCTCGTCGACCTGCGCGTCGGCGACCCGCTGACGCTCAACTGCGGCAGCGAGGAGCTGGGCGACGTGAGCCGCATGTCGATCACCTGGGAAGGGCTCCCGGGCGCGGTCGACGCGGGCGACGTCGTCTACCTCGCCGACGGCCGCATCCGCCTCTGCGTCACCGCCGTGCGCGAGGGCGAGGGCGAGGTCGACACGACGGTCGAGATCGGCGGCCCGGTCGCCTCCCGCCAGGGGCTCAACATCCCCGGCTCGACGCGGGGCCTGCCGGCCGTCCCGAGACACGACCTCGAGCTGCTGCAGTTCGGCGAGTCGATCGGCGTCGACATCGTCGCGCTCTCGTTCGTGCGCGAGCCGGAGGACGTGCTCAACGTCCGCAGACACACGCGCACGCCGCTGGTCGCGAAGATCGAGAAGCCGCAGGCGGTCGAGAACATGGTCGAGATCATCCGCGCCGCCGACTGCGTGATGGTCGCGCGCGGCGACCTCGGGATCGAGCTGCCGCTGGAGGACGTGCCGGTCGTGCAGAAGCGGCTGCTGAGAGTCGCCGGCAGGCTCGCGCGCCCGTCGATCACGGCGACGCAGATGCTCGACTCGATGATCACCTCCTCGCGCCCGACGCGCGCCGAGGTGACCGACGTCGCGAACGCGATCCTCGACGGCACCGACGCCGTGATGCTCTCGCAGGAGACGGCGGTCGGCGCGCATCCGATCCTCGCGGTCGAGACGATGGCGACAATCGCCGAGCGCACCGAGCGCGAGCTGCCCTACGAGGAGTGGAACGAGACGCGGGTGCGCCGCGACACGCGCGATCCCGCGTACACGATCGCCCACTCCGCCTGCCAGGCCGCGCGGGAGCTCGACCTCGCCGCGCTCGTCGTCCCGACGCTCTCGGGCCGCTCCGCCAGGCTGATCTCGGCGAACCGGCCGAACGTCCCGATCTTCGCCCTCTCGCCGGGCAGAGAGACGGTCCGGCGCTGCGGCCTGATGTGGGGAGTCGAGGCCGCCTCGATGCGCCGCCACGAGGTCACCGAGGAGCTGATCGCGGACGCCCTGCGCCGCGTCGTCGAGCTCGGCTGGGTCAAGCCCGGCGAGCGCGTCGCGGTCACCGCCGGGCTCCCGAGCGGTCGCCCCGGCACCACCAGCCTGGTCCAGATCCAAGAGGTCTGAGCGGCCGCCGGCGGCCGCGGCGACTCAAGCGGGATCGCCGGCGCGCCCCGCGCGCCAGTCGCGCCAGGCGAAGCCGCTGCTGACGAGCGCCATCGCGACGAGCACCGCGATCGCCACGATCGCCGCCGGCGAGCCGAGGTCGTCGAGGCTCCCGCCGAGCGCGACGTAGGCGAACGCGCGCGGGGCGCAGCCGATCGCGGTCGCGGCGGCGAAGGTCGCGAGCGGGACGCGCGTGAGACCGGCCGCGTAGTTGACGAGGTTGTACGGGACCGCCGGCAGGATCCGCGCGTAGAGGACGGCGAGGAAGCCGCGCGCGGCGATCCACGCCTGCAGCTTCGCGAGCCGGGCGCCCGCCAGCTGCTCGACCGAGCGGGCGCCGACTCGCCGCGACAGCTCGAACGCGAGGCAGGCGCCGAGCGTCGCGGAGGCGATCGCGCACGGCGTCCCGAGCGCGGTCCCGAACAGCAGGCCGGCGGCGCCGGCGAGCAGCGGGCCGGGGACGAAGGCGACCGTCAGCGCGGCGGAGAGGACGATGAAGAGGAGCGGCGCGGCGATCCCGGCGCCGTGCACCCAGTCGCGCACCTGGTGGGAGGAGAGCCCACCGCTGAGGGCGACGACCGCGAACAGCGCCGCGATCGTCAGGGCCAGGAGGGCGAGCCGGAGGAGGGCGCGGCGGGGGTCGCCTGCGTCCGCGCCCTCAGGCGGTCGTTCCGGCGGCCTGGTGCCGCCCTCGGCCACGCTCCGCGCCGCCTCAGGCGGTGGTTCCGGCGGCCCGGTGCCGCCGCCCGCCGCGTCCGGCCTTGCCTCAGGCGGTCGTTCCGGCGGCCCGGGGCCGCCGCCCGCCGCGTCCGGCCTTGCCTCAGGCGGTCGTTCCGGCGGCACCGGCGTAGAAGTCCGCCTCCAGGCGGCCCAGCTCGGTCACCGGCTCGTCGCCGTACATCCATTC
>JAATFK010000482.1 GCA_015655225.1 Solirubrobacterales bacterium
CCACCAGGTCGCAGACTCGATCAGCGAGAAGTCGCGCACGACCAGCCAGTCCAGCTTCGACATGCCAAGCCGCTGCATGCGCGTGTTGGCTGAGCCGACCGCCGGGTTCTGGCCGAACAGGAAGTACCCCTTGACGGTCCCGGCGATCTGCTCCATCACCGTGTCGTAGGTGGAGTGGCTGCCGGTCAGCCGCGGCAGGTAGTCGAAGCAGTAGTCGTTCTCCTCGGTCGCCGCCGCGCCCCACCACGCTCTCAGCAGGCTGACCGTGTAGTCGCGCATGTTGCCCCAGAAGCCGGTGCTCGGCGCGTCGTCCTCGACGAACTGGTCGAGGCTGCTCGTCGTCTGCGCGTGCGGCATCGGGATGTAGCCGGGGAGCGTGTCGAACAGCGTCGGGATGTCGCTCGAGCCCTGGATCGAGGCGTGGCCGCGCATCGCCATCACGCCGCCGCCCGGGCGCCCGACGTTGCCGAGCAGCAGCTGGAGGATCGAGGCGGCGCGGATGTACTGCGAGCCGATCGTGTGCTGCGTCCAGCCGACGCCGTGGACGAAGGCGGTCGTCCGCTCGCGCCCGGAGTTGGCGACGAACAGCTCGCAGACCTTCGCGAACACGTCCTGCGGCACGCCGCAGACGCGCTCGACCTGCTCGGGCGTGTAGCCGGCGTAGTGGCGCTTGAGGATCTGCCAGACGCAGCGCGGATGCTGGAGCGTCGGGTCGAGCGTCGGCCGCGCGTGGGCGTCCTGGCCGGCGTCGTCGCCGGCGCCGCTCTGCCGCGACGCGCTGCCCTCTTGGGCGCGCTGGCCGGCGGCCGCCGCCATGAACGCGCCCTCGTACTGCCAGCTCGCGGGGTCGTAGCTCGCGCTCTCGGGGTCGAAGCCGGAGAAGAGGCCGTCGACGCCGGCGTCCTCGAACTCCTCGCCGACGATCGTCGGCGCGTTCGTGTAGGCGAGCACGTACTCGCGGAAGTCCGACTCGGTCGTGAGGACGTGGTTGATGATCCCGCCGAGGAACGCGATGTCGGTGCCGGCGCGCAAGGGGACGAACATGTCCGCGAGGGCGCTCGTGCGGCTGTAGTGCGGGTCCACGTGGACGATCGTCGCGCCGCGCGCTCTCGCCTCGACGACCCACTGGTAGGCGACCGGGTGGGCCTCGGCCATGTTCGAGCCCTCGAGCACGATCAGGTCGGCGTGCTGCAGGTCGGCCGGCAGCGTGGTCGAGGCGCCGCGGCCGAACGAGGTCCCCAGGCCGACGACGGTCGAGCTGTGGCAGACGCGCGCCTGGTTCTCGATCTGGATGATCCCGAGCGCGGTCAGCAGCTTCTTGATCAGGTAGTTCTCCTCGTTGTCGAGGGTCGCGCCGCCGAGCGCCGCGATGCTCATGCAGCGGCGCGTGCGTCTGCCGTCGCGCTCCCACTCCCAGCCGTCGCGGCGGGTCGCGAGCACGCGCTCGACGACCATCTCCATCGCGGTGTCGAGGTCGAGGCGCTCCCAGTCGGTGCCGTAGGGACGCCGGTAGAGGACGTGCTGCGCGCGCGAGTCGCCGGTCGTCAGCTGGAGCGTCGCCGAGCCCTTCGGGCAGAGCCGGCCGCGGCTGTGCGGCGCGTCCGGGTCGCCCTCGATCTGGACGACCTTGTCGTCCTTCACGTAGACGTTCTGCGCACAGCCGACCGCGCAGTACGGGCAGACCGACTTGACGACGCGGTCGGCGTCCGTCGTGCGCGCGCGCAGCTCGTCGGAGTGGCGGGACTTGACCGCGGCGCCCCGCCCGAGCGGGTCGGCGCCGCGCAGCTGGCGCAGCAGCGGCCAGTCGGTCGGCGACGGGACCCGGAGCTGCCTCATGGGGACCGTCTCAGACCGCGGGCGGCGCGCTCGCGGATCCAGGCGAGCACCGTCTCGTCGCGCAGCGGGTTGAAGGCCGGCGGGTTGACGAGGTGCTGCTCGCCGTCGTCCTCGGGCGGCTCGCCGGTGGCGATCAGGAACGCCTGGCCGGGCGCAATCCCCAGCTCGCGCCCGGCGGACTCGTAGGAGTGTCCGTCGTCGAGCAGCTGCTGGACCCCGTCGCGCGTCGGCATCGTGAACAGCTGGTTCCCACTTGGGCCGAGCGCCAAGCGCATCGTCGCGCTCGCGCGCCCGGCGTGGCGCGCTAGGACTGCTGCTGGGTCGGCAGGATGCGGATGTGGGAGAGGTTCACGTGGCGCGGCTGCTCGGCGACGAACGCGACGAGGCGGGCGACGTCCTCGGGGGCGAGGAACTGGATCGATCTGGCGGCGCCCTCGAGCCAGGCCTGAGCGCCCGCATCGGTCACGTGGCTCTGCAGCTCGGTCGCGACGATGCCCGGCTCGATCGTGGTCGTGCGGACGAGCTTCGGCCCCAGCTCCATCCGCAGGTGGTCGGTCAGGTGCGTGACGAACGCCTTCGTCGCCGAGTAGACGGCGAAGTTCGGGAAGAGGTGCTGCGCGGCGATCGAGGAGGTGCTGATCAGGTCGGCCGGACCGCCCTCGGCGGCGGCCGCGACGAGCGACGGGACGAACGCCTCGATCGTGTAGAGCAGGCCCTTGAGGTTGAGGTCGATCTGCTGGTCCCACTGGTCGCGGCGCAGCTCCTCGATCGGCGCCGGCAGCATCACGCCGGCGTTCGCGAAGACGAGGTCGACGCGGCCGAGCTGGTCCTGGACGCGGGCCGCGACGGCAGCGACGGCGTCGGGATCGGTGACGTCGAGCGCGAGCGGCAGGGCGGTGCCGCCGGCCGCCTCGATCCGTCTCGCGAGGGCGTCGAGGCGGTCCTGCCGGCGGGCGGTCACGGCGACCGCCGCGCCCTTGGCGGCGAGCGCCTCGGCGGTTGACTCGCCGATCCCGCTGGAGGCGCCGGTGACGACCGCGACGCGGCCGGAGAGGGTGTGAGTGTCTGAAGTGGTCATGGGAGCCATATGAGCAGCGTTCGCCCTCTGAGAGGAGAGATCGCTCTAACCCTGGGTCCAACCGAACCACCTTCACGCGCCCGCGCGTGGGCATACTCGACCGATGGCGCCACAGCGAGAGGACCTGCGCGAGTTCCTGCGCACCCGCCGCGCGCGGCTCTCACCCGAGGCGGTCGGGCTCGACCCGGGCGACCGGCGCCGGCGCGTCCCGGGCCTCCGCCGCGAGGAGCTGGCGCAGCTCGCCGGCGTGAGCGTCGACTACTACGTGCGCCTGGAGCAGGGGCGCGGCACGTCGGTCTCCGAGTCGGTGCTCGACGCGATCGCGCGTGCGCTCCAGCTCGACGAGGACGAGCGCGCGCACCTGCTCGACCTCGCGCGCCCGGCCGCGCGCGCCCGCCGGCGGCCCGCGCCGCGCCCGCAGCGGGTGCGCCCCGGCGTCCGCATCCTGCTCGACACGCTCCAACAGCCCGCGTTCGTGCTCGGCCGGCGGATGGACGTGCTCGCGACCAACCGCCTCTCGCGCGCCCTGCTGTGCGACTTCGACGCGCTCCCGCCGGGCGAGCGCAACCACGCCCGCTGGGTCTTCCTCGACCCCGCCACGCGCGAGCTGTTCCCCGACTGGGAGGACGTCGCGCGCGACAGCGTGGCGGAGCTGCGGATGGACGCCGGCCGCTACCCCGACGATCCCGAGCTGTCGTCGCTGATCGGCGAGCTGTCGGTCAAGAGCCCCGAGTTCCGCACCTGGTGGGCGTCGCACGACGTGCTGCGGCGCACCCACGGCGCGAAGCGCTACCACCACCCCGTCGTCGGCGAGATGACGATCGCCTACGAGGCCCTTCCCCTTCCCGACGCGCCGGAGCAGACGCTCTACCTCCTCACGCCCGAGCCGGGCTCGCCCTCGGCGGCGGCGCTCGACCTGCTCGCGAGCTGGAGCGCCGAGGCGCCGGTCGGCTGAGCCGCCCCACGACAGGAAGCAGACCCACCGTGCAGATCATCCGCAGCGCGCTCGACACCACCCCCGGCCCCGCCGACTGGTTCACCGGCGCGGTCTTCATCGACGCCGTCGCGGCGCCCGCGGCGCCGTCGCGCGTCGGCGCCGCCAGCGTCCACTTCACGCCCGGCGCGCGGACCGCCTGGCACACCCATCCCCTCGGGCAGACGATCTACGTCACGGAGGGAGTCGGCCGCTGCCAGCGCGAGGGCGGCCCGATCGAGGAGATCCGCCCCGGCGACCGCGTCTACTTCGAGCCCGGCGAGAACCACTGGCACGGCGCCGCCCCGACCCGCTTCATGACCCACATCGCGATCCAGGAGGCCGACGACGCCGGCAGCCCGGTGACCTGGGGCCGACACGTCAGCGACGACGAGTACGCCGCCTCAGCTAGCTGAGCCGCCGCCGCAGCAGGTAGGTGTCCATGATCCAGCCCTTGCGGCCGCGGGCCTCGGCGCGGAGCGCCTCGATCCGCGGGGCCGCTTCGGCGAGCGGGCCCGCGACGAGCAGCTCGTCGGGCGTGCCGAGGTAGGCGCCCCAGAAGATCTCGACGCCGTCCGGCTCGACGGCGCGGAACGCGCAGTCGGCGTCGAGCATCACGACGAGGTCGTCGACGCCGTCGGGCCAGCCGTCGCGCGCGAGCCGGCGTCCGGTGGTGATCTGGACCGCGCCGGCGACGCGGTTGAGCGGGATCCGGTGGCGCGCGGTGAGCGTCTGCACGCTGCTGATGCCCGGGATCACCTCGTACTCGAACGCGACCGTCCCGGCCCGCAGGATCCGCTCGACCACGTCGATCGTGCTGTCGTAGAGCGACGGGTCGCCCCACACGAGCAGGCCGCCGACGGCGCCGTCGGGCAGCTCGTCGCGCAGCGCCGCGCCCCACACCTCGGCGCGCCGCTCGCGCCAGTCGTCGACCGCGCCGGCGTAGGCGGCCGCGCCCCGGTCGCGGGGCGGGTCGGGCAGCTCGACGACCCGGTACGCATGGCCCGCGACGAAGCGCTCCAGCAGCTCGGTGCGCAGCGCCACCAGGTCGCCGGCGTCGCCGCCCTTGTCGACCACGAGGAACACGTCGACCGTGTTGAGCGCACGCACGGCCTGGGCCGTGACCTGCTCGGGATCCCCCGCGCCGATGCCGATGAGCAGCAGTCGCCTCATCGACGGGACCTTACGGACAATCGGGATCCTCAGACGACGCGGCTACCCTCGGCCCATGAGACATCGCACGCTGGGCACGCAGGGACTCGAGGTCGGCGCCATCGGCCTCGGCACGATGGGGATGACGATGGCGTACGGCGCCGGCGACGAGGAGGGCGGGATCGCGACGATCCGCCGCGCCCACGAGCTGGGCGTGACGCTGCTCGACACCGCCGAGCTGTACGGCGGCGGCACCGGCTCCAACGAGCAGCTGGTCGGCCGGGCGGTCGCGGGCTTCCGCGAGGAGGTCGTGCTGGCGACGAAGTTCGGGTTCGTCCTGCCCCGCGCGGCGAACATGGAGCGGGAGTACGACAGCCGGCCAGACCACATCCGCGCGGTCACCGAGAACAGCCTCCGGCATCTCGGCACCGACTACATCGACGTGCTCTACCAGCACCGCGTCGACCCGGACGTGCCGATCGAGGAGGTCGCCGGGGTCGTGCGGGAGCTGATCGCGGAGGGCAAGGTCCGCTACTTCGGCCTCAGCGAGGCGGGCCCCGACGTGATCCGCCGCGCGCACGCGATCCAGCCGGTCTCGGTGCTCCAGACCGAATACTCGATCTTCGAGCGCGCCGTCGAGGCCGAGGTGCTCCCGACCGTCCGCGAGCTGGGGATCGGCTTCGTCGCCTACTCGCCGCTCGGTCGCGGCTTCCTCACCTCGGCCGTCAAGCCGGCGGCGGAGTATCCGGAGGACGACATGCGCAGCTGGGACGAGCGCTGGCAGCCGGGCAACTACGAGAAGAACCTCGACGCGATCGAGCAGCTCACGCAGCTCGCGCGCGAGAAGGACGTCGAGGTGACCCAGCTGGCGCTGGCGTGGCTGTTGGCGCAGGGCGACGACGTGGTGCCGATCCCCGGCACGCGCAGCCCGGAGCGCCTGGCCGAGAACGTCGCCGCCGCCGAGGTGGAGCTGACGGCGGCCGACCTCGCGCGCGTGAACGAGATCCTCCCCAACGGCTCCTTCGGCGGCCGCTACCCCGAGGCGATGATGCCGCGCTGGTAGGGCCGCCGGGGCGGGTCGTCTCCCTCAGCCGAGCGGGATGCGGAACGGACCATTCGTGAGCGTCACCGGGCCCGGGCCTCCCTGGACCGTCACCGTCGCGCCCGCCGGGAGCGAGGCGGTGCCGGTCAGCGTGCCGCTCGCGGGGACGACGACCGAGACCAGCAGCTGCACGGAGATGGGACCGAGCTGTCCCGCGACGACCGTCAGCGCGCTCGGGCCGAGCGTGATGCCGCCGACGCCGGTCTGACCGACCTGGTTCGCGGGCTCCTGGATGCTGTCGACCTGCGAGCCGGGCGGGCTCGAGTCGGGGGCGTTGAAGTCGAACGTCCCGTTGCTCGGCGAGATCCCCACCGTCCCGGCCGCGGGGGCCGTGACGGTGAAGAGCAGCCCGGCCTCGACCGTTCCGCTGTCGATGAACAGCGACGCGCGGCCGAACGTCGTCACGCCTCTGTCCGCCCGCGGCACGAAGGAGTGCAGCGACGGCGACTTCGTCGTCGTCAGCCGTCTCACGCGGTACGTGAGCGTGTGGGTGTGAGCGTCGTAGCGGGGACGACGCAGCTCGAGCAGCGCCACGTCACGCGAGGCGGGCGCGTCGGTCACCTCGAGCGCCGCGTTCGGCGGATCGGCGCCGAAGGTCCGCGCGAAGCCGCTCGCGAAGGCGCGCGTCGTCTCCGCGCTGCCGACCCGCTGCGGCCGGTCCGTGAAGGTCGTGGTGCGCGGGGCGACGCCTCTCAGCACGAGCGTCGAGCCCCGCAGGACGCCACTCTGCGCTTGCTGGAGGTACAGGTTCGAGGTCGGCGCGGGCGCCGCCGCGGCGGTCGCGGCGGGCGCGAGGGAGACCGCCGCGCCGAGCGCGGTCGCGGCCAGGAGGAGACGGGAGCGAGGGTTCATGCGCCACACGGTAGGCGCGCCCGCCCCACGCGCGCGGCGCACGTCGACGGATTGACGAGGCTCTCGAGCCCGAGGATGGGGCGCTGGCACGGACGCCGGCTCAGCGTCGCGGCTCGTCATCGGGTCGTCACCAGGAGCGGGCAGGTCCTGCTCGCCTGCGGCGGCCCGGCCAGCAGGAACTCTGTGATCACGATGTCGTCGCGCGACGTGCAGTACGAGCCGCGATGGCGCGCCGGCCGGTGCGCGAAGGCGTCCGCTCGCTCCGACGGCGACGCGTAGCCGAGGACCATGACGAAGCCGCCGAGGTTGTGGCAGACCACGGTCGTCACGCCCGTGGCGGACGCGGTCAGCGCACGCGGCACCTCTCTCGGGATCGACGCGACGGCGTCCCGGGTCGTCGTCGTGGAGAGACAGCCGACGTCGCTGAGGAAGTCCTGCGCCCGCTTCGTCGTCGTCGGCGGACGGGAGTCGTCACCGGTCACGAGCAGCGCGACGACGACGCCGATCGCGACGACCGTCGCGGCGATCAGGCCCGGACGTGTCCAACGCGCCCGGCGAGCGTGTTCACGTGCCACATCGCGAGCATGCCCACCCCTCGCGCCTCCACGCCTCGATCAGCCGACCCGCGTCGCCTTCCAGGTGACGGTTCCGGTGTCGCAGGTGACCGGACCGTTGCCGAGGTCGCTCACGGCGCTGGTGCGGAAGCTGCCCGTCGCCTTGGCGCCCTTGAGCGTCGCGACGAAGCTCTCGTCCGGGTCCTTCTGGCGGTAGGCGAAGCGTCCCGCGGCGGAGAGGAATCCGTTCGGGATCGGGTAGACGCCGGCATCCGTGAGCGGACCGCCGCCGCAGCTCTGGCTCGCGTGCGGATAGGTCACCGCGATGAAGCAGTGCTGGGCGGACGAGGTCCCGCAGTGGTTCGACGCCGTGTGCGCCTGCACCTTGAACTTGAACGTCTGCCCCTGCGAGGTCGTCGCCTTGTACGTCCCCGTCTTGTAGGAGACGGATCTCGCGCCGGCCGCCACCGACACCAGCGCCAGCAGGAGGCCGACGCCGACGAGCAGCTTCACGTTGCGCAGCACCACGCGGTCAACCTACTCCCGCGACCGCCCCGCGTCTCGCACGAGCGCGCAGACTTTCCGGACGAGAGCGCGCCCTCACGGCTCGGTGTGGACGACCACCTCGGCGATGTACGGCCGGTCGGCGCGGATCTCCTCCTCCAGCTCGCTCGCGAGCGCGTGCGCGTCGGTGAGGCTACGGTCGCCGATCCCGACCGTGACGAAGACGACGAGGCCGGTCGAGGTCTGCACCAGCTCCAGCTCGCGGGGTGGATCGCCGAGGCGCGCCGCGATCAGGGCCTCGATCGAGGCGCGCGCCTCGGTGTGCTCGATCGCGTCGCCGGTCTGCGCCGCGATCGGCCGTTCGAGCGGTTCGAGATGGGTCAGGACGCTGCTGACCTCGGGGTCGCGCGCGACGGCGTCCTCGATCCGCTCGGCGGTCGCGTGCGCCTCCGCGAGCGAGAGGTCGTCCGGCAGCTTGAGGTGCAGCGAGACGGTCGCGTGCCCGTCGTGCTCGAAGATCGCGATGTCGTGCGCCTCGCGCACGAGCGGCTCGCTCATCGCGGCGGCGAGCACGCGGTCGCGCAGGATCAGGTCGCGCTGGCGCGGCTCGACGTGGACGACCACGTCGCTGCCGGGCAGCACCGCGCGGATCGCGCGCTCGATCTGGTCCGCGCTCGCGTGGCCGGCGATCACGGCCTCGCCCGGCGGGACCGCGACGACCACGTCGGCGAAGTAGCGGCCCGCCGACTCGCGCACGCGCAGCCGCCGCAGCTCGATGTCCGGACCGAGAGCCGTGATCGCCGCCTCGGCCTGCGCCTGGGCCTCCTCGGGCGTGCGGTCCATCAGCACGCGCGCGTTCTCCAGGATCAGCCGGCCGGCGGCGCTGAAGATGATCACGGCGACCAGCAGCGCGGCGATCGCGTCGCCGTCCTCGAAGCCCGCTCTGACGAGCACGACCCCGACGAGGACCGCGACCGAGCCGGCGAGGTCGCCGGCGAAGTGGAACGCGTTGGAGCGCAGCGCGGCGCTCCCGTATCTGGTCGCCGAGGCGATCGACACGCTGATGCGGCTGATGTCGACGAGGATCGCGATCCCGATCACGACGAACACGTACCAGGCCGGCGTGAAGCTCTCCCCACTGCCGGTGAGGCGCCCGATCGCCTCGATCGTGACGACGATCCCACCGCCGCTCAGGATCGCCGCCTCGCCGAGCGCCGCCAGGTTCTCC
>JAATFK010000077.1 GCA_015655225.1 Solirubrobacterales bacterium
CGATGCGAAGGCGGACCTCGCGGAAGACGTCGCGCGCGAGCGTCGGCTCGCTCCTGCGCGACTGGCGCCGGCGGCGGCGCCCCAGCCAGCTCGACCTCGCGCGGCAGGCCGGCGTCTCGGCACGGCACCTGAGCTTCGTCGAGACCGGCCGCTCGCGGCCGAGCCCCGAGATGGTGCTGCTGCTCGCCGACCAGCTCCAGGTGCCGCTGCGCGAGCGCAACCAGCTGCTGCTGGCGGCCGGCTACGCGCCGGTCTACGAGGAGCGGTCGCTCGACGATCCCGAGATGACGCTGGTGCGCGACGCGCTCACGCGGGTGCTCGCCGGCCACGACCCCTATCCGGCGCTGATCGTCGACCGCCACTGGGAGCTGCTGCTCGCCAACGACGGCCTCGGGCTGCTGCTCGACGGCGTCGACCCAGAGCTGCTGGCACCGCCCGTCAACGCCCTGCGGCTCGCCCTCCATCCCGACGGGATCGCGCCGCGGGTCGTCAACCTCGGCGAGTGGCGCGCGCACCTGCTGGAGCGGCTGGAGCGCCAGGTCGCGCTCACCGGCGACGCGCAGCTGCAGTCGCTCTGGCAGGAGTTGCTGACCTATCCGGGCGCCCCGCCGGCGGCGGCGGAGCCGGCGGCCGGCGGGCCGATCGCGGTGCCGCTGCGGCTGCGTCACCCGGAGGGCGAGCTGACGTTCATCTCGACCGTGACGACCTTCGGCACCGCGATCGACATCACGGCCGCCGAGCTGTCGATCGAGTCGTTCTTCCCCGCCGACGCGGCGACCGCCGCGCGCGTCGCGCGGCACGTCGGACCGGAGCGATGAGTTTCACCGCGCGGAGTCGTCTGAAGGGCATGACCGATCTCAAGCAGGTTCCCACGACGCTCACGAACATCGGCGTTGCGATGTTCACCGTTGCCGACCAGGACGCGGCGCTGGCGTTCTACACGCAGAAGCTCGGCTTCGAGGTCCGCAGCGACGTCAGATTCGGCGAGCACGGCGAGATGCGCTGGCTCGAGGTCGCGCCGCCCGGCTCGACCACCCGGCTGGCGCTCAACCCGCCGATGCAGAGCACGCCCGGCGGCAGCATGATCGGGGTCGAGACGACCGACGTCCTCGCCGAGCACGAGCGGCTCACGGCGATCGGCGGGATCGACCTCGACCCCGAGCCGATGACGGTCCCCGGCGCGCCGCTGATGTTCATGGTGCGCGACCCCGACGGCAACACGATCACCGTCGTCGAGCCGTAGCGCCGGCCGAGGAAGGCGCGTGGCGGCCGTCGATCGCCGCCGCGCTTGCGTCGCCCGCGAAGATGGTGCTCCCGCGTGCGGTCCCACGCGGGACCACCATGAGCGAACGCGACGACGCCCACGCCTTCCTGCTCGCCTCCGACCCGGCGATGGCCGCGCTGGCGGCCGCGCACGGCCCCGTCGACCCGTACGTGTGGGCCGACGTTCCGCCGGTCGGCGGCCCCGACGACCTGTTCGGCGGCCTCGCCCTGGGCATCGTCGCGCAGCAGATCAGCACCGCCGCGATGCTCGCGATCTTCGGGCGGCTGCGCACGCTGCTCGGCGGGACGATCACCCCGGAGGGGGTCGCCGAGCTGTCGCAGGAGCAGCTGCTGAGCGTCGGTCTCTCCCATGCGAAGGCACGGACGTTGCACCAGCTGGCCGAGGCGGTGCTCAGCGGCGCCTTCGACCCCGGCGCGCTGCGCGAGCTGAGCGACGAGGAGGCCGAGCGCGCGCTCGTCACGCTGCGGGGCATCGGGCCGTGGTCGGCGCAGATGTTCCTGCTGCACGAGCTGCGGCGCCCCGACGTCTTCCCGGCCGGCGACGTGGCGCTGCGCGGCGGCCTCGCGGCGCTGCTGGACCTGCCGCTCGTGCCGAGCATCGAGGAGACGCGCGAGCGGGCGAGCGTCTGGGCGCCCTACCGCTCCTACGCGGCGGCGCACCTGTGGCGGGGGCTGGGGGAAGTACGATGACGCCCACACGCCAAGTCGAAGCCAAGGACGGGGACATGCGCAGAGCCGCTGGACACGCATGCCGGGGACGGGCCGCGGTGGTCGCCGCGCTCGCCGCCACCACGATCGCGGTCGCCGCCGCACCCGCCGGCGCGGCGACCACGCTGCCGGTCGGCAGCGCGAGCGGCGTGCAGGTCCGGCACGCCGCCAACGGGCTCACGTTCGTGTTCACCGCGCGCGCCGCGAAGCTGTACGAGCAGATCGCCGGGAGAAGCGTGGCCGTGGAGTGCACCCAGGAGTCGACCAGCACGCTCGGCATCTCGGCCGGCGACTCGACCTCGGGTGTCGACCTCACGGCGCCGCAGCGGCGCCAGCCCCTGAGAAGCCGCCTGGACGCCGGCAAGGCCGACTTCTGCCGCCTCTTCCTCGGCGCCCGCACGGTCACGACACACGGCGTGAAGCAGCATCTGCAGCGCAGACTCGTGGTCTCGGTCCCGCTGACGCAGGCGGGAGCCGTCTACCTCGACGAGCAGACGAGGGCGGGCACGCTGCTCGGCCTCCTCACGATCGCCGGCGAGCTGGGCAAGAGAACGTCGCCGGCGGGCTACCTGACGCCGGCGAAGCTGAAGCACGACTTCCCGAAGGCGTCGGAGCTCGTCGCGCTGACGGACCCGAGCGGGACCCCGCCGAAGGGGAAGATCGGCTACTACAGCGACGGCCAGCAGCACGCCGCCGCCGTCATGCTCTCGGCCACCGGACGCCGGTTGTACCTCGAGTTCGGTCCCGACGACGCGCTCAGCACCAACGTCTGGGCCGAGCTCTTCGGGGCCGGCGACTGACGCAACATCGGGGGCTCGAGTACGTCTCCGTCGCTTATGCGACCCCTCGCCACGTTCACCGCCGTCGCCCTCGCCCTCGGGGCGATGGTCGCCGCCGCCGCTCCCGCCGCGGCCGCCGTCGTCACCGGCACCTCCACCCACGGCACCGAGCAGTGGCGGCTCGACGGCCGGCAGCTGACGATCGAACTCGGCAGACCGCTCGACGCCGCTCACCCGCACCGGCGCTCGACGGTCCACATCCAATGCGGCGAGGAGACGCTCGGGATCCCGTACCTCGGAGGCATCGAGTACGTGTGGGCGGCGCTCGGCCGGCGCATCCTGCCCGTGCCGGGCGGCGCCAGGTCGATCCGCGCGACGCTCCGGCGCGACGTCAGCCAGCGCGCGGACCGCTGCCTTGCCTATGTCGGCGACGACGACGAGTCCTACCGCGTGATCGGGCCGGCCCGCGTCTCGCTCGTGGTCGGGCAGCGCCCGCGCTGCGACCCCGGCCCGCTGGAGACGGTCCTGTTCCGCTCCCCGCACGCGATCGTGACGCACTCCGCCGGGAACGACGGCTACGACGGTCACGAGGCGTGGCGCTGGTGCCGCCCACCGACCGGCGCCTGGCATCCGCTCGAGACCGGCTCGTCGAGCAGCAGCAGCAGCGGCAGCGTCGACGGCCCGTCGCAGTGGATCCTCGACGGCGACCGGCTCGCATGGGTCTGGGAGCGCGACCCCTATCACCAGGACGACGACCCCCTCTCCTCGGTGCGGACGATCGACTTCGCCGACCCCGCTCCCCACGTGCGCGACAGCCCGGCTCCCGGCAGCACGAAGGAGACGACCGACCAGTGGGGTGCGACGAGCGGGCTCGTGATGGCGCCGAGCGGGACGCTCGCGTGGATCACGCTTGCCGGCGGCGACCCCACCGGCCGAGAGCAGCAGCACGTCGAGGCGTGGCATCCGGGCGGCGCGACCGTCGCGCTGGACACCGTTCCCGCCAGCGACCCGCCCGCGCTCGCCGCGCTCGCGATCAGCACCGACGGGACCACTGCCACCTGGACCGACGGCGGCGTCGCCAGATCCGCGTCGCTGCCGGCGGGAGGCTAGGGGTGCGTGACGCGCCGGCGCTCGCCGCCTGCTTGCAACCACGGATGCGATCGACCGCTTCAGCGTCACGCTGCACCCGGCCGCCCCCGCGAGCGTCACGCGGGTGACGCTGGTCGTCGGCGGCCCCGAGACGACCGTCTACCCCGAGCTGACCGTCTCCGTCGGCGCGGCGTCGCGCAGCACGTAGACCGCCCCGGTGGCGAGCAGGTTCGGCTCCAGCCGCGCCGTGCGTCCCGCCGGTCGGCCGCTCCCGTCGAGCAGCACGCGCCGCTCGACCACCTGGTCGCTCTCCGCCACCAGCAGCTCGAAGTCGCGCAGCGTGCAGAGGTGGATGTTCGGGGTCTCGTGCCAGCTGTACGGGAGCGCGCGGCTCGACGGCATCCGGCCGCGCAGCGCCAGCTCGGCCCGCAGGCGCCAGTGGCCGAAGTTCGGCAGCGAGATGATCCGGCGCGGCGCGACGCGGCGCATCTCGACCAGCACCCGCGCCGGGTGCCGCACCGCCTGCAGCGTCAGCGACAGCACCGCCCAGTCGTAGGCGTCGCTGGGCAGCTCCCCCAGCTCCCGCTCGAGGTCGCCCTGGGAGACCGGCACGCCCCGCGCGATGCAGGCGTGAAAGCCCTCGATCGAGCGCTCGATTCCGTGCCCGGTGCACCCCTGGCGCGTGATCAGCTGCTCCAGCAGCGCGCCGTCGCCGCAGCCGAGGTCGAGGACGCGCGCGTCCCGGCCGACGAGCGCGGCGACGAGGTTCAGGTCCGGTCGCACAGTTAGCCGCCCCCGGCCACGAGCGGCGCCACCGCCGCCTCCACCGCGAGCCGCTCCAGGAACCCGGCGACGGTGCGGTGGTACTCCGGTACCGGCATCAGGAACGAGTCGTGGCCGTGCGGCGCCGACAGCTCGCGGAAGCTGACCGCGACGCGGCCGCCTTCGAGCGCCCGCACGATCTCGCGCGCGTGCTCGGTCGAGAAGCGCCAGTCGGAGTCGAACGAGAGCACGAGGAAGCGCGTGTCCATCGCGGCGAGCTTGCGCGCCGTCGCGACCGCGTCGCCGAACGGGTCGAAGTAGTCCATCGCACGGGTCAGGTAGAGGTACGTGTTCGCGTCGAACCGCTCGACGAACGACTCGCCCTGGTAGCGCAGGTAGCTCTCCACCTCGAAGTCGACCTCGAAGCCGCGCCGGGGGGCGGCCGCGTCCTGGATCCGGCGCCCGAATCTGGCTCGCATCGACTCCTCCGAGAGGTACGTGATGTGCCCGATCATGCGGGCCAGCGCAAGCCCGTGGTCGGGCCGGCGGGCGTTGCCGTAGTAGTCGCCGCCGGCGAAGTCGGGATCGCGCATGATCGCCTCCCGCGCGACCGCCGAGAACGCGATGTTCTGCGGCGAGAGCCGCGCGGAGGCCGCGACCACGAGCCCGCCCGCCAGCTCCCCGGGATGGTCGAGCGCCCACTGCAGCACCTGCATCCCGCCGAGCGAGCCGCCGATCGCCCCGAGCAGCCGCCCGATCCCGAGCCGCCGGACGAGCGCCCGGTGCACCTGCACCAGGTCGCCGACCGCGAGCTGCGGGAAGCGCAGGCCATACGGCTCACCGGTCGCCGGGTCGGGCGAGGCGGGGCCGGTCGTCCCTCTGCAGCCGCCCAGCACGTTCGCGCAGACGACGAAGAAGCGGTCGGTGTCGAGCGGCCGGCCCGGGCCGATCAGGTTGTCCCACCAGCCCCGGCGCGCGGGGTCGCCGTGGTGGCCGGCGGCGTGCGCGTCGCCGGTCAGCGCATGGCAGACGTAGACGGCGTTCGCGCCGTCCGCGTCGAGCGTCCCGTACGTCTCGTAGGCGACCTCGACGTGCGTGAGCCGGGCGCCCGACTCCAGCACCAGCTCGTCGTCCCCGTCGAAGAGGACGACGAGCTGCGTCTCGACGCGGCCGAGGCCGCTCTCGCTCACGCGACGGCGCCTGCGCGCGCCTTCGCGAGCGCCTGGTCGACGTCGGCGAGGATGTCGTCGATGTGCTCGATCCCGACCGAGAGGCGGATCAGGTCCTGCGGGACGCCGGCCAGCTCCAGCTCGCCGTCGTCGAGCTGCGAGTGCGTCGTCGTCGCGGGATGGATCGCGAGCGACTTCGCGTCGCCGATGTTGGCGAGGTGCGAGAAGAGGCCGAGCCCCTCGATTAACGCCCGGCCGGCGTCGCGGCCGCCCTTGATCCCGAACGCGA
>JAATFK010000322.1 GCA_015655225.1 Solirubrobacterales bacterium
CACGCAGGAGCACACGAAGCGCTGGAGCGCGACGGTCGACGCCGCCGACGCCTTCGTGATCGTCACGCCGGAGTACAACTACAGCTTCACCGCCCCGCTCAAGAACGCGATCGACTACCTCCACCACGAGTGGCAGACGAAGCCGCTCGGGCTCGTCTCCTACGGCGGCGTCTCGGCCGGGACGCGCTCCGCGCAGATGATCAAGCAGGTCGTCACGACCCTGAACGTGGTGCCGCTGAGCGCCGCCGTCTCGATCCCCTTCGTCCAGCAGTTCATCGACGACGAGGAGCGCGTCCAGCCGAACGAGACGATGGAGGCCGCCGCCACCACGATGCTCGACGAGCTGGCCCGCTGGGAGTCGGCCCTCACCCCACTGCGCACGCAGGCCGCCGCGACCGCCTGACGGGGAGCGCCGTCGCGCCACTCCCTGCGCGAAAACGGTCGCATTCCCGACCAAACGTCCACCCGAGCGGCATTCCGGGCCGACTTGGCACGAAAAAGCGGTGCTTCGTGCCGATAGTCGCATCACGTCTCCTGGCAGGGGCGATGAGCGGGCCGGTCGCCGACCGGCCCGAAAGGACGACCAGGGAGAAACACCATGTGCCGAAGCTCCGTCTTCGGGCTCCGGCCCGACGACGCCCGGCCGCATCCGCGCGGGCGGTCATCACTGCTCAGATGGGCGCTCGCACTCGCGCTGACGCTGTCCGCGTTCGCGGCGACCGGCGCGAGCGCCGCGGTCGTCACGATCCAGCCCGCGGCCGGTGATGCCCGCACCTTCGCGACCTCCGCCGGCGGCTGGACCAGCGCGGTCGACTACAACGGCCTCGTCTGCATACCGGGCGTCACCTGCCCGTCGGTGAACCCCGCGTTCGTCGCGACCGGCGGCGCCGGTGGCGCCGGCGACGGCTTCCTCCGCACCAGCTTCGGGACGCTGCTCGGCGTCCTCTCGACCTCCACCTCCACGTGGACGTCCCCGACCTTCACCGCGCCCGCCGAGACCGACCAGGCGTCGCTCTCGGTCGACATCCGCGCGAACATCGCGAGCCTGCTGGCGATCGGCTCCGTCAGATCGACGGGCACGCTCGTCGACGTCACGAGATCGACCTCGACGCCGCTCGCGACGCTCCCGCTGACGGCCTCGTCCAGCTTCACGACCGCCACGATGGCGGTCCCGCCGGGCGCGGTGATCCCCGGCGACACCTACCGGCTGCGACTCGCGACCTCGCTCACGACGACCGTCTCGGCGGTCACCTCGGGCAGCGTCGACTACGACGACGTCGCGCTGCGGCTCGTCGACCTGACGCCGCCGAGCGGACTGACCGCGACCGCGCCCGGCAGCGGCGCCCCGCAGGTCACCGGTACAGTCGACCCGAATGGCCTGGCGACCTCGGTCTAGGTCCAGTACGGCACGTCGACCGCCTACGACGACTCCAGCGGCCCGGTCAGCGTGAGCGGCACCGGCAGCCAGCCCTTCAGCATCCCGCTCGGCAACCTCACGCCGGGCGCGACCTACCACTACCAGGTGACCGCGACCAGCACCGACGGCACCGCGACGACGAACGACGCGACCTTCGTCGCGCCGACGCCGCCGAGCAACGCCGCCCCGTTCGTCACCGGCGCCGGCAACGCCCGCGCCCGGACCGTCACGTTCGACCGTCCGAGCGGCGTGACCGACGCCCAGGTCGAGGTCCGCGACTCCGGCGGCGGCCTGATCTCCAGCACCGACGACGCGGACGCCGACGGCCAGGTCACGATCACGCTCCCCGACGCCGACGGCTCCTACGGGATCGACGTGGTGCGCGAGAACGCGGCCGCGCAGTCGACCACGAGCGCGGTCGTCCCGGTCACGCTCGACCGCGTCGGGCCGAGCGCCACGGGGGTCGACCTCACGGTCGTCCCGACGCTCTCCTCCGACCAGGCCCGCACCGCCACGTTCACCGTGCCGAGCGACGCAGTCGCCGCGCGCGCCCAGGTCGTCACCTCCCCCGGCGGCACCGCCGTCGGCGTGCCGGTCGAGGCGGTCGGCGGCAGCGCCACCGTCCAGCTCGGCGCCACCGACGGCGACTACGCCGTCCAGCTGACGCTGCTCGACGCGGCCGGGAACGCGACGACCGTCACCAGCCCCGTCGTCACGCTCGACGCCTCCGCGCCGAGCGCGGGCGGGGCGCCGGTCGTCGCCGGCGCCGGCAACAGCCGCACCCGCACCGTCACGTTCGACCGCGATCCGTCGACGGTCGACGCGACGCTCCAGGTGCTCGACGGCTCCGGCACGGTCGTCGCGACCACCGACGTCCCGACCGCCGCGACCGGCTCCGTCACGCTGCCGGACGCCGACGGCGACTAC
>JAATFK010000224.1 GCA_015655225.1 Solirubrobacterales bacterium
CGTCGATCGCGTCGACATCGCCCGGGAGGGGCAGCGGCGCGCCATCGGGCACCCGCACGGGGCCGATCGAGAGCGTGTGCGCGACGGTCTCGATGCCGAGCTCGCGCAGGAACGACTTGGCGATGGCCCCGAGGGCGACGCGCGCGGCGGTCTCGCGGGCGCTCGCGCGCTCGAGGATGTTGCGGACGTCGTCCACGCCGTACTTCCAGACGCCGACGAGGTCGGCGTGGCCGGGGCGCGGCAGGTGGACCGGCGGGATCTCCGCCTCCACCGGCCACGGGTTCATCCGCTCCTCCCAGTTCGCGTAGTCGCGGTTGGGGACCTGGAGGGCGATCGGGCCGCCGAGCGTGCGGCCGTGGCGGACGCCGGCCGTGACGTCCGCGCGGTCTCTCTCGATCTTCATGCGGCCGCCGCGCCCGAAGCCGAGCTGGCGGCGGGCCATGTCGCGATTGATCGCGTCCTGCTCAAGTTCGAGCCCGGCCGGAAGCCCCTCCACGATCGTGGTGAGCCCGGGCCCGTGCGACTCGCCGGCCGTGATGAGGCGAACTGCCATAGGGGCTAGAGATTAGTGACCTTTCGTCTGCGCCAACCTCACGTCGCGGCGAACGCGGCCAGCGCGCCGAGGGCGAGGAATGGCGCGAGCGGAACGGTGGTGGTGCGCCAGGAGGTGGCCCCGCGTGCTGCCCTGGCGGTGCCGGCGACCGCGGCGCTCGTCAGCGCGATCAGCAGCGCCAGCGCTACGGGCGGCCCGAGCAGCAGCGCGATCGCGGCGGTCAGCTTCACGTCGCCGAGGCCCATCCCCTCCGGATTCGCGACGGCCGCGAGGAGGAGGACGCCGCCGGTGCCGAGGGCGGCGAGCAGGCGCTCGGGGAGCACGGCGGGGTCAGATGCCGCTGTGAGCAGGATCGCCGCGACGGCGCCGGCGGCCGTCAGGCGGTTCGGGATGCGGCGGGTGCGGAGGTCGATCGCCGCCGCCGGGACGACGAGGCAGAGCAGCGCGAGCAGGCGCAGGGCGTCGGGGGTGGCCATGCACCGCCCGAGGGGCGGGGAAGGCCGGCTTCGCCCCCCTAGGCGGCGGCGCCGTCGCGCAGGGCCGCGCCGGCCTCCTGCGCGTCGTGCTCCGGGATGAAGGTCCCGCTGCCCTCGCACCACGGGCAGGTGACGGGGTGGTTCTCGCCGCCGAGGCCGGAGATCACGGTGCCGGTGCCGCTGCAGGCGAGGCACTCGCTCGGGCCGGTCTCCTCGGGCGTGGTGTCGTCGTTGGAAGCCATCGCCGCCGAGCGTAGCGGACCCGCGTGGGGATCAGCGGCGAGCGGCGAGTGCCAGACCGTCGCCGACCGTGACGAGCGTCGCGACCAGGTCGGGATGCTCCAGCAGCCGCGCGTTGACGTCGCCGTCGGCCCGCCGCCGGTCGCCGTTGGCGATCGGGTCGTCGACGAGGACGTTGTCGACGGCGAGGATGCCACCCGGCCGCAGCAGCGGGACGACGCGGGCGAGCAGAACGTCGTACTGGGTCGCGACGCCGTCGAGGAAGACGAGGTCGAACGGCCCCTCCAGCCCCGCGAGGCCCTCGTGCGCGTCCTGCAGCCGCAGGTCGACGCGGGCGCGGAGGCGGGCGCGGGTGAGGTAGCTGGAGGCGGCGGCGTGGCGCTCGCGGTCCAGCTCGAAGGAGATCAGCTCGCCGTCATCCGGGAGGGCGCGGGCGAGGTTGAGCGTCGAGACGCCGATCGCGGTGCCGACCTCGACGATCCGCCGGGCGCCCATCGCGCGGGCGAGGACGTGGAGGAGCGCGCCGCTGTAGGGGTCGAGGATCGGGACGCCGTCGCGCGCGCCGTGGGCCTCCATCTCGGCGAGGAGGGCGTCAGGCTGCGGCCGGGTCGCGTCGAGATAGCTGCGGACCGAGTCGGAGAGAACCATTGACACCCTCATTCCCATGTCGGGCGCCGCTCAGCCCCGACGCGCCAGAACTTCACCGCCGTTCAGCTTTGGACGTTCGATCGACCGGATGTCGGCGTGCTGACTGTGCGGTTGCGGGCGCCGAGCGCCCATGAGTAGATTCTCATCCGGGCTGTGGGAGCAGCCCGTTCGGGCCGCACGACATCCCTGGCAGGGGAGGCTTTCGTGTTTTGGCGAACCAGATAGCGCGACCTCGTCGCGCCGGTGGGGCGTGGCCGCACCGGCGCGACGGGCGCGTGGTCGGTGGTCGTGGTCGGTGGTACCCCCTTGGGGTATTCTGAGCGTATGTCCTCGCTCACCCGCACCGCCGTCAGCGCCACCCTGCACTGCTTGACCGGCTGTGCGATCGGTGAGGTGCTCGGGCTGGTCCTCTCGA
>JAATFK010000368.1 GCA_015655225.1 Solirubrobacterales bacterium
AGAACTACTTCCGCCTCTACTCGAAGCTCTCCGGCATGACGGGAACGGCGGAGACCGAGGCCGCGGAGTTCATGAGCACGTACAAGCTCGGGGTCGTCCCGATCCCGACGAACAAGCCCATGATCCGCAAGGACCAGCCGGACCTCATCTACAAGAACGAGCAGGCGAAGTTCGAGCAGGTCGTCGAGGACATCGTCGAGCGGCACGCGCGGCAGCAGCCCGTGCTCGTCGGCACGACGAGCGTCGAGAAGAGCGAGCACCTCTCGCGCATGCTCGCCCGCCGCGGCGTCAAGCACGAAGTGCTCAACGCGAAGAACCACGCGCGCGAGGCCGCGATCATCGCGCAGGCCGGCCGGCTCGGCGCCGTCACCGTCGCGACGAACATGGCGGGGCGCGGCACCGACATCATGCTCGGCGGCAACGCGGAGTTCCTCGCGGTCGCGGAGATGAACCGCCGCGGGCTCAGCCCCGTCGACACGCCGGAGGAGTACGAGGCCGCGTGGGACGAGGTCTTCGACGAGGTCAAGGAGATGGTGCAGGCGGAGGCGGAGAAGGTCGTCGAGACCGGCGGCCTCTACGTGCTCGGCACGGAGCGCCACGAGTCCCGGCGCATCGACAACCAGCTGCGCGGTCGCGCCGGCCGCCAGGGCGACCCGGGGGAGAGCCGCTTCTACCTCTCCCTGCAGGACGACCTCATGCGCCTCTTCAACGCGGGTGCGGCCGAGGCGCTCATGGGCCGCGGCAACGTGCCCGACGATCTCGCGATCGAGTCCCGCGTCGTGAGCCGCGCCATCCGGTCCGCGCAGTCGCAGGTCGAGGCGCGCAACGCCGAGATCCGCAAGAACGTCCTCAAGTACGACGACGTGCTCAACCGCCAGCGCGAGGCCATCTACGGCGACCGCCGCCACATCCTCGAGGGCGACGACCTGCACGAGCGCGTGCAGCGCTTCCTCGTCGACGTGGTCGACGAGATCGTCGACGAGCACACCTCTGAGGGGCAGAGCGACGACTGGGACCTCGACGCCCTGTGGAGCGAGCTGAAGACGATCTACCCCGTCTCCATCACGCCCGACGAGGTGGTCATGGAGTCCGGCGGTCGCGGGCGGCTGAGCGCGAAGTCCCTCAAGGAGGAGATCCTCTCCGACGCGAAGATCGCCTACGGCCGCCGCGAGGAGCAGCTCGGAGCGCCGGCGATGCGCGAGCTGGAGCGCCGCGTCGTGCTGTCGGTGATCGACCGCCGCTGGCGCGACCACCTCTACGAGATGGACTACCTCAAGGACGGCATCGGCCTGCGCGCGATGGCGCAGCGCGACCCGCTCGTCGAGTACCAGCGCGAGGGCTTCTCGCTCTACCAGTCGATGATGGGCGCGATCCGCGAGGAGTCGATCGGGTTCCTGTTCAACCTGGACGTCGAGGTCACCGGACCCGACGGCACGTCCGTCGAGGCGCGCGGCCTCACCGCGTCCGAGCAGCGCGGGCTGTCGTATTCGGCCCCGTCGGACGACGCCTCCGGCGACGTCGAGGTGCGCGACCAGCGCGGTCGTCTGGAGCGCGGAGCGACCGAGCGCGCCCAGCGCCAGGCCGCCTCGTTCGAGGACGCGATCGCGCCGCAGGACCAGCAGCAGGCCCCGCCGTCGGCGCCCCGGCCTCCGCAGGGTCAGCGTCCCACCGGCGGCTCGGGACGCGGCGCCTTCGGTCAGCGTCCGGGCAACGGCGACGCCCCGCCGCCGGCGAACCGCGCCGAGCGCCGGGCGCAGCAGAAGCGGCGCTAGCCGTACGCGGCCATCACGTCGGGTGCAGTCGGCTGATCGGTTGGCCTCCGAGGGCCGCGTGACGTCCCCCAGCGGTGTCGTGCTCGAACCGGGATGCGAGCGCGTCTCGTCGCTCGGTTGCGGTGACGGGCCGAGCAACTCACCTCAGAGCACGCTGATCGCGGTCGCGCGCCAGCGCCGGTCGAGCCCCTCGAGCCGGATGGCGACCGCCCGCGACCGCGCCCGGTTGTGCACGACCACGACCGCTTCGACGACCCCGTCGCGCGGCTCGCAGACCCGGACCGAGCCGAGCGTGAACGCCGGC
>JAATFK010000393.1 GCA_015655225.1 Solirubrobacterales bacterium
GCAGCATATGCGGTGGATCTTGGTGCCGATTCGGAGCAGTTTTCGCGGATTCAGGCACTTAAGGCGTGAGTGCCTTTTCGGACCTGTCGGCTATGCCAGCCGGTCCAGGGTCGCGACCGTGGTCATCCTCGGCCCGATGACCTGCTCGACTCGCCGTTGACCGGCGTCGTCTGGCCGGACGGGCCCAAACAGCACATCGCGGATGTCGCGATCGGCGATCAGCACCCGAAGCGCCCTTGGACGATTCCCGGACGGCTAACGGAATAGCGTCCGACAACCTGCCAACGCCTGATTGGGCCAGTGAGTGGGCGACTTTCGGCGATCTACGCACGATCGACAGGCCGCGCTGTGACGACGTTCAGCTCCGGCCGCCGACCAGGATGAGCTTCTTGTTGACAAACTCGTCAGCACCGAAGCGCCCCAGCTCGCGACCGAATCCAGAGCGCTTGACCCCGCCGAACGGCAGTTCCGCGCTCTCCGCGCCGACGGCGTTGATGAACACCATCCCGGCGTCGAGCTGATCGGCGACACGCAGCGCCTGCTCGGCGTCCGTCGTGAACACATAGGAGCCGAGACCGAACGGCGTGTCGTTGGCCAACCGGACCGCCTCCTCCTCGGAGCCGACGCGGTAGACGCTGGCGACGGGACCGAAGAGCTCCTCCCGGTAGATGTCGTTATCCGGCGTGAGCCCGGTCAGCACGGTGGTGGAGAAGTAGCTGCCGTTGCGCACCCCGCCGGTCACGAGCGTCGCGCCCTGGTCGACGGCACGCCGCACCTGCTCTTCCAGCCGATCCGCCGCCGCCGTCGAGGACAGCGGGCCCAGCGCCGTGGCAGGATCGCTCGGATCACCAGCAGTGACCCCGACGAGCGCGGCGGTGAAGCGCTCCACGAAGGGCTCGTACAGGTCGTCGGCCACGAGAAACCGCTTCGCCGCGTTGCACGCCTGGCCGCCGTTCTCGAGTCGCGCGGCCACCGCAGCCTCGACCGTGGCCCCGAGGTCGTCGGTGCTGAGCACGATGAACGGATCGGAGCCACCGAGCTCGAGCACCACCTTCTTGAGGTTCCGTCCGGCGATCTCGGCGACCGCCGCACCCGCTCGCTCCGAGCCGGTGAGGGAGACGCCCTGCACTCGCGGATCGGCGATCACCCACTCGATCTGCTCGTTCGTGGCAAAGACGTTCGTGTAGACGTGCTCCGGACAGCCCGCGTCGCGGAAGATCCGCGCCATCGCCTCAGCCGACTCAGGGCACTGCGGCGCGTGCTTGAGCAGGATGACGTTGCCGATCACGAGATTCGGAGCGGCAAAGCGCGCCACCTGATAGTACGGGTAGTTCCACGGCATGATCCCGAGCAGCACCCCGAGCGAGCTACGCCGGACGAAGGCTGACCGGTCACGTGCCGCAACCGACAGCCGTTCGTCGGCCATGAGGGAGACCGCGATGTCGGCGTAGTAGCCGTAGATCTCGGCGCTGATGTCGACCTCCCCGAGCGCCTGCTCGATCGGCTTGCCGATCTCGCGCACGATCGTCTCGGCCAGCTCCTGCCGGCGCTCCGTGTGCAACTCCCCCACCCGGCGCACGAGCGCGGCGCGCTCCTCCGCCGTCGAGGACTGCGCCCAGCGAGCGTGCGCGGCGGCCGCGCCGCCGATCGCGTCCCTCAACTGATCGTCGCTGATCGTCGGATACTCGGCGAGGGTCTCGCCGGTGACCGGATTGATGACTGCATAGATGCTCATCGTCGTGCTCCTCGGCTGCGCTGATTCACACAGACGTCCTCAATACGGTGATGGCGTCATCACCCAGAGCACGATGGCGTCCGCCTTCGAGGAGGGGTTGCGCCAGCTGTGGGGATCCTTCGGAGAGAACGTCATCGAGTCTCCAGGGCCGAGACGGTAGGTCTCGCCGGAGACGGTGATCTCGAGCTTGCCGCGCTTGACATGCGCGAACTCGGCCTCGGCCGGAAGCGTGTACAGCTCGTCGCCTCCGCTGCCACCGGGCCCGACGACCGCCTCGATCACCTGGATCCGGCTCTCGGTGTCCGGACTGAGCAGGAATTCGGTGACGTTCTCACCGCCGAAGTTGATGCGCGGACGGTCGCTCGCCCTGACCAGATTCGTCTGCGCGGGATCGAAGAGCTCTCCAACCCGGAGCCGCAGAACCGCACAGATGCGCACGAGCGATGCCACCGACGGCGACGTCTGGTCGCGTTCCAACTGTGAGAGAAAGCCCTTCGTCAGCTGGGTCGCGTCGGCGACCTCCTCCAGGCTCAGGCCGAGCTGTCGACGGGCCGCCCGCAGCCGGGATCCGATCTCAACCTGTCCGTTGAGACGATCTCCGTCCGGCCCCCTCGTCGCCTCTGGCATCTTCCTCCTCGAGCCCGAATTCTGAGAGCCCGCTCCCCGCGAGTCCCGAGGATCGGGGACGTCGCTCTTCATCGTTCTGCGCTCCGTCTCGCGAAACAATACCCGCCGCCGCTGGCCGCCCCGCGGCCGTCAGCAGGCGCGTCACACGTCGTCGCTGGACCCATGCGCGCGCTCGGCGTCGACGAGCTGCTCCAGCCCATCTGCGAGGTAGCCTGTCACGAAGACGTTCTCAGCGCTGACCTCGATCCGATGCGCGGAGGCCGTCTCCTCCGGGCGGCGGTGGCGCGCCCACTCCTCCTGCGTCGGCACCGCCGAGATCCCCTCCAGCGTCCGCTGGTCGATCCTCGTCTCCGGCTTGTCGGCGCCGGCCGGGTAGAGGTCGTGCCCCCAACCGCCGTCGGCCAGACGCGTGCCGGCCAGGCTGTGCATGTACGTCCGGCGACCGAGCCGGTAGATCGCGTCGACCACTGCGGGATCGTGGTGCTCCGCCGCCGCCACGCCGAGCCGCAGCCCGGCGCTCCAGGCGAGCTTCACCCGGTTCCAATTGAAGAACGCCTCGAACGGGAGACGCGACTCGAACGCGAAGATCGCGTCGGCACAGCTGAGGAAGCGCGCGGCAGCCTCGGCGTCGGCCGGCTTCACGGCGATATACAGCTCGACTAGGAACGCCGCGGCGATGCCGAGGACCTGCGTCGGCTGCATGGTCGCCTCGAGCAGGACGACGTCGACTTCCTCACCTGGCGCGGCTTGCCGCGCCAGCCGCCCGTCGCCGTCGGCGCTGGAGTAGAAGCGCTCGGGATCGGACGCGTTCGCGGCGACGACCGCTGCCACCCACTCCCCCGCTCGCCGTGCGGCGTCGAGCGCACCGACGTCGATCGCCGCCATGCCGAACGCGCTCGTCGTGGCGATGTCGAACGTCTCCGGATCAGCGGAGTCCGGGTCCCTTCCGACGGCGGCTCCGGACGAGTGCTGGAACTCGAGGATCCGCTGCGGCGCTCGACTTCTGGTGGCCAGCGGATGTCCCGACCTGGCGGCGGCGCGGACGATGTAGCTCTGTCGGTAGAGCAGCAGGAAGCCCAGGCCCTCGAGGCGATCGCGGTCGGGGAAGCAGACGTCCCCGTTCGGCTGCAGGGCGTTGGCTTCGATCCAGTCGAGCAGGCGACCGAGCTCGTCGGCCCGCCCGCCCCTCCACAGTGCCCACGACGTCTTGTACAACGTCGAGAACTCGCGGCCTTCCATGATCGGGCCGTTCGGGGCCAGCTGAGCGCAGAGCCAGTCCAGCCCCGACTCGTTCGTCTGTCGGGCGGCCGTCGCGATCGTCGCGAGCTCGCGGTGCGCGAGGAGACGGTCCTTGGTCAGCGTGTCATAAGGGTTCATGCGGTGTCCGTCTTCTGGTCGGGAGACGATGGAGAGGCTCGAGCTGTACGTGGCGATGGCGGGCTAGCCGCCACTGCCGACGCGGAGCAGCCCGGACGGCTGCACTTCGATGACCGACTTCGGCAGTCGCGAAGCCGGCACGTAGGCCCAGTTGGCAAGCGTGACGAATGGCTGATCCTGCGCGAAGGACGTGTCGATCTGCTGAAGCAGCTGGGTCTGCTTCGAGCCGCTCGTCGTCAGCGCCCTGGTGATGAGCGCCTGGATCGGAGGCGATTGGAAGCCGCTGAAGTTCGCGTTGATGCCGCCGTCCGTCGACAGCGCGTAGGTCACCAGGCCGTCCGGGATGTTCACGAAGTCGTAGAGGCCGTAGAGCGCCAGTTGATATCTGCCGGCACCGAGATCGGTGTTGAACGTGTTGAACTCGGTCTTCTGCAGCTTCAGGCTCACCCCGATCTTCTTCAGGTCCGAGGCGATCAGCAGCGCGAGCTGATCGCCGAACGGGACGACCGCCGGCGGATACTCGAGCTTCAGCGTGCAGCCCGACGCGCACGCGGTGCCGGCCAGCAGCTGCTTCGCCTGCGCGACGTCCGGTGTCGTGTGGTTGTCGGCAGCCGAGTAGCCCCGCATCGGCGGCGGCCAGAAGGTCGACAGCGCCTTGTTCTGGCCCTGCCAGATGGTCTGCGTGATCCGGTCGCGGTCGATCGCGAGCGAGATCGCGCGTCGGACCCGGACGTCGTCGAGCGGCGCGGCTCTGTCCGACATGTTCAACGAGTACCAGCCGTACCCCGGCGTGACCGCCGCTGTGATGCTCTTGTCGCCCTTCAATGTCGGCAGGAGGCTCGGCGGCAGATCGAACGCGAGGTCGATCTGGCCCGTCCGTAGCGCGGAGACGCGCGTGTTCGAGTCCTCGATCGTCGTGAGGCGCAGGCGATCGACAGCGGGTTGCGGGCCGTTGAAGTTGGGGTTGCGTCTCAATTGCACGTCGTCGCCGCTCCACGACGTGAGGACGTACGGCCCGGCGGATATCGGCGCTCTGAACGAGGACGCCTTACCGAGCCGGCTCGCCGGCAGGACCATGGCGAACTCCTCGGCGAGCATCTCCGGGAGATCAGGATACGGTCGCTTCAGATGGAAGGTCACCGTCGTGGCGCCGTCGCTGGTGACGGACCGGATCGGCGCGTACAGCGCTGCCTGAACGTTCGACTTGTCCTTCAGCGCTCGCTCGAACGTCGCCTCGACGTCGGACGCGCGGAGCGGCGTGCCGTCGGAGAACTTCAGCCCGGAGCGGAGCTTGAACGTCCAGCTCAGTCCGTCCGCGGAGGCTCTCCCGCTTCTGGCGAGGCTGGGCTGCGGCGTGCCGCTCGCACCGGCGTCGTAGAGGCGGCCGCCGATCAGGTTGATGACGTTCACGTCCGCCTGGGCGACCGCCAGGTCGGGATCCAGCGTCGTGACGCGCTGGTTGAAGGCGACGGTCACCTGCTCGGGCGCCTTCCCCGAGCCTGAGCCCGCACCGGACGACGTCGTGCTCGCCCCATCGCTCCCGCAGCCCGCGAGGGGCAGCGCGACAGCGCAGGCGAGAGCGGCGAGTGCGACGCACGCACCGGCGGATGGCGATCTGGAAGGCATGGTGAGCATCTCGTTCCTGGTCTAGGTGTGGGACCGCGCTGCTCTCAGCAGATCCGGCAGGCAGCTTCGGAGTCGCCCGAACCCGCCGATCAGGTGGAGCAGCATCACGAGGTTCTCGGCGCTGATCTCGATCGGGTCGATGCCCACCACGTCGTCCGGCTGGCGGTGCGCCTGCCACTCCTCCGGGCTGGGGACGGCCGACAGTCCCTCGAGGGTCCGCTGGTCGATCTCCGTCTCAGGAGCGTCGGAGGAGAGCGGATAGAAGTCGTGACCCCATGCTCCGTCGCTCCGGCGCGTGCCGAGGAAGGTGTGCATGTACGTCCGCCGACCGGCTCGGTAGAGCTGGTCGAACAGGACGAGGTCGCCGCGGCCGTGGCGCAGCCAGACGTCGAGCATGCGACCCGCGCTCCACGCCAGCTTGCAGCTGTTCCAGCTGAAGTACGTCTCCAGCGGCATGCGATCCTGGAACTGGGCGAGCGTCTCGGCGGCACGCGCGACCTCGTCGGCCAGCGTCGCGTCCTCGCCGGACGTGAGCAGCTCGTCCGTGAGGTCGGCCAGGAACGCCATCGCAAGGCCGAGGACCCATGTCGGCTGCATCGACGCTTCGTCGCGCACGACGAAGCCGAAGTCCTGCCCGGGCGGGACGTCGCGCTCGGGACGTCCCTCGGCGTCGGCGCGGAAGTAGAACGCGCCACCGTCCATGTCGAGGCTGTTCTGCTCGACGAGGGAGACGAGCCAGCGCCCCGCGTCGCGTGCGTTGCTCGTCAGTCCGGCTGAGATCGCGTAGAGGCCGAAGCCGCACGTCGCCGCGACGCTGCAGCCCTCGTCGGGCGTCGGTGCGGCGGCGTCGTATCCGACGGAGTCCCGGACGCCTCCGTTCGCCGTCTGGTACTGGAGCATCCGCGCCCTGACCCGGGGCAGCCGCGCGAGCGCGTGCCCGCTCTCCGCGGCTCGACGGAGGATCCACGACTGACGGTAGACGCCGGGGCACGGCTCGAGCTCGGCGAAGTAGAGGTCGCCACTCTCGGCGACGGCGTGCGCCTGCACCCAGTCGAGCAGACGAGCCTCGTCCGCCGTGCGTCCGGCAAGGCCGAAGGCGGTCACAGTCTTGTAGATCAGCGAGAGGTCCTGCTCGACCGCGACGGGACCGTCGGGACCGGACCGCTCCAGCACCCAGTCCATCGCCCGGTCCGCCGTGATGCTCGATGCCTCGCTGAACTGGCGGAGCTCGTGCTCGATCAGCAGCTCGTCCTTGTCCAGAAGCGTGTCATATGGGGTCATGATCTCTCGGCCTCCAGGGCAAAGTCGTTGATCTCGATCGGGAAGACGCCGCTGATGAGGCGGCGGGCGAAGCGCCACTCGCCGTCCACCTGAACGAGCTCGTCGTGGTATCTGCCGATGAGCTCGGCGATCACGCCTTGCCCGTCTTCGCTGAGCGCGGCGCAGAGCGAGTAGGACGTCGCCCGGACCTTCCCGTCCTCCTCGTCAATGACCGTGCTCGACACCCAGTGCCGGCTGCTGGCGACGTCAGGATGCCGCCGGTAGGCCTCGATCAGCTCAATCAGCTGCGCACGCCCGCGGTGCGTCCCGCCGGGTCCCTCCCACTCCCCGTCCGCCGTGAAGAGGTCGGCGAACTCCTCGGGCGCGCCGCGGTCGATCGCGTGGCTGTAGCGCGAGAGGAGCTCCGTGATCGCGAGGTGGTCTTCGATGCTGACGAGCGACATGGCTCCGCCTACTCGGCTGCGTGCTCGAGGCTGAAGTCGTTGATCGACTCCGGGAAGACGTCGTGGACCACGCGACTCTGGAACAGCCACGTGCCGTCGACCCGCCGGACGTCGTCCTCGTAGCGGTTGATGAGCTCGATCCGGATGGCCGATCCGTCGACCGTCGGCGAGACGCACATGCCGTAGCAGGTGATGTGCGCCTCGTCGCCGCTGCCCTCGATCACGACGCTGTTGGTCCAGTGCTGCGTGTCGTTGATGTCCGGATGGTCGTGGTACTCGCGTCCCATGGCGCGGATCGCCTCGGTGCCCGTGTGCGTGCCGCCGGGCCCGTCGAACACCCCGTCCTCCGTGAAGGTCGCGGCCAGATCGTCCGCCGCACCCGTGTCGATGGCGTGCCCGTATCTCGCGAGCAGCTCGTGGATCTCCAGCTTGTCGGCAACGGTGAGGCTCATCCAGGCTCCTAGTTATTTGATATAGCTATACAGAAGTTCACTCATGCTATACAGAGTGAGGACGCCAGTCAAGGCCCGCCCCCACCCCGCGGCCTGCCTCACCGAGGCTCTGACAGCCAGCCCGGGACGGAGTCCAGGAGCCGCCGGGTGTACTCGTGCTCGGGGGCGGAGAACACCTGCTCGGTCGGCTCGTCCTCGACGACGGCTCCGGCGAGCATCACCATCGATCGATCGGTCGCGTGACGGACGACTCCGAGGTCGTGCGAGATCAGCACCAGGGCGATCGCCCGGGAGCTGCGAAGGTCGTCGAGGAGGTTCAGGATCTGCGCCTGGACCGACACGTCCAGCGCCGACGTCGGCTCGTCCGCGACGATCACCTCCGGTGCGCACGCGAGCGCTCGGGCGATTCCGACGCGCTGGCACTGGCCGCCGCTGAGGGCAGACGGCCGGCGGTCGATCGCATCCGCCGAGAGCCCCACCTCGTCCAGCAGCTCGGCCGCCCGCCGGCGGGAGGCCCTCCGGTCGAGGCCGTCCCATACGGTGAGGACCTCGGCGACCGTCTGCCGAGCCGTCTGCCACGGATTGAGCGACGAGTACGGATCCTGGAAGATCATCTGCACTCTGCGGCGGAGCGGGTCCTTGCGGTGCACGGACGACCAGGACCGGCCCTTCACCGTGACCGTGCCGCTGGTGGGATGCAGGGCACCGACGAGGAGCCGCCCGAGCGTGGTCTTGCCGCTGCCGCTCTCGCCGACGATGCCGATCGCGTCGCCCGCGTGCACGTCGAGGCTCACGTTCGCGACCGCCGGCTGGCTGCGTCCCGCGAAGGAGAGCGACACGCCGCGCGCGGCGAGGAGCGGCGGACTGCCTTCCGTGGTCATGCGAGGTCCTCGCCGGCGCGCCAGCAGGCGGCCTCTTGGTCGGGTCCGATCGTCTCGAGGTTCGGCGTCGACTCCCGGCAGCGGTCGAGCGCGTACGGGCAGCGCGGGGCGTAGCGGCAGCCGGGCAGCTCGACGCGCGCCGCGGGCGGCGTGCCTGCGATCGCGGCGAGCCGCCGGTCCTTCCGTCCCACGAGGGGTCGCGCGGCGAGCAGCGCCTTCGTGTACGGGTGCGCCGGCGCCTTCAGCACAGCCGGGACCGGGCCGGACTCGACGACCGAGCCCGAGTACATGATCGCGACGGAGTCGGCGATGTCCTCCACGACGGCGAGGTCGTGCGTCACGAGGACGATGCTCATCTCGGACTGGGCGCGCAGCTCACGGATGAGCTCGAGGATCCCCCGCTGGACCGTGACGTCGAGCGCGGTGGTCGGCTCGTCGGCCAGCAGCAGGGACGGGCTCCCCACGAGCGCGAGCGCGATCATGACCCGCTGCCGCATCCCGCCGGACAACTCGTGGGGGTAGAGCTTCAGCACCTCCGCCGCATGCGGCATGTGCACCTGCTCGAGCAGTTGCAGCGCACGCCTCCGCGGGTCGCTCGCCGGATCGATCGCCCTGATCGTCTCGTCGAGCTGCCGCCCGACGCGCATGACCGGATCCAGCGCGTTCATCGAGGACTGCGGCACCAGTGCGATCTCGGTGCCGCGTAGCGCCCGCCAGTCCTTCGCCGAGAACCGCAGGGCGTTCCGCCCCTCGTACTCGACGCGACCATGCACCCTGGTCCCGCCGATCCGCGCGTGCAGGCCGGCGAGGATCCGGCACGTGAGGCTCTTGCCCGAGCCGGTCTCGCCGACGAGGCCCAGGCACTCCCCTTTCTCGAGGCGAAGCGTGACGTCCCGGAGCACCTGCATGCTCCCGATGGTCATCCCGACGTGCTCGAGCTCGACCGTGGGCAGGCTCATCGATCCACCCCCCCGGGGCTCAGCAGCGCATCGGCGATGAGGCTGAGGCCGAGGCCCGTGATCGCGAGGACGACTCCCGGGGCAACCGTGATCCACCACGCCGTTCCCAGGAAGCCGCGCCCTTCGTACATGATGCTGCCCCATTCCGAGGTCGGAGGCTGGATGCCGGCGCCGAGGAAGGACAGCGATGCGATCACGACGACGAAGAGGATCGCGTCGGCCACCGCGTACGCGCCCGTAACCCGAAGCACGCTGCGGCCGAGGTGACGCACGACGATCCGGGCTCTCGAGTACCCGAGCAGCCGAGCCGCCACGATGTAGTCGCGGTCGCGCAGGGCCAGCGTCTCCGCTCGCGCCAGCCGCGCGTAGTACGCCCAGCCCGCGATCAGGAACGCGATCAGCGTCGCGGGCAGTCCCGCGGGAGCCGGGCCGATGCTCCGGTCCGATCCGACGACCACGACGAGGGCGAGGATCAGGATGATGAACGGGAACGCGATCACCGCATCGACGATCCGCATCGCGAGCGCGTCGACCCCGCGGCGTCGAGACGCCCCCGCGAGGATCCCGAAGAGCGTGCCGATGAGGAGCGAGCAGAGCACGCTGATCGTTGCGACGATCAAGTCCAGCCGACCGCCGACGAACGTCCGGACGAGCACGTCGCGTCCGACCGAATCCGTTCCGAAGGGATGCGACGACGACGGCGACACGAAGGGCGTTGCGACGATGTCGTTCGGGGAGTACGGCGAGACGATCGGCACGAGGACGCAGGCCAGCACGACGGCGCCGAGCACGAGGGCGCCCGCGCACAGGCTGCCTCGACCTCGGCGCGGTGACGTGCGGCCGTCTCGTCGCCACCAGGCGCTCATGGTCGCCGGGTCCGCGGGTCGACGAACACGTACAGCGCGTCGGTCACGAGGTTGGCGACCACCACGCAGAGGGCGGACACGATCGCGATCCCCTGGATCACCGGATAGTCGCGCACGCCCACAGCGTCGACGAGCTCCGAGCCGATGCCCGGCAGCCCGAACACCGCCTCGACGACGACCGCCCCGGTGATGAGCGCCCCGAGGTTGATGCCGATCAGCGTGATCACGGGAAGCAGGCTGTTCGGGAGGACGTGCCGCCACGCTACCCGGCGCTCCGATAGCCCCCGCGCGATCGCCGCCTCGATGAACTGCTGGCCCATCACCCCGACGGCCGCTTGTCGCACGGTCCGCACGACGAGCGGCAGGAGATAGCCGCTCAGCGCGAGCGCCGGAAGGACCACGTAGCGACCGTCGTCCGGCCAGCCGTGCCCCCACCCGCCGGCGGGGAAGAGCGGGATCTTCAACGCGAACGCGAGCGTCAACAGCAGCCCGAGGAAGAACGTCGGCGTCGCCAGCAGCACCACCGCGAGCGTCCGGACCGTGAGGTCGAATCCTCGGCGCTTGGACAGCGCAGCGAACAGGCCGATCGGGACGCCGAAGGCGATCGAGAAGATCAGGGTCACGGCGACGATCGACAGAGTGGTGGGCAGCGCGGTGGCAATGATGTCGACCACGGACTGTCCCTGTCCCACCACCGAGTGCCCGAGATCGCCGCGGAAGACCCCGGAGATGTAGAGCCAGAACTGCTCGGGGAGCGAATGGTTCAAGTGAAGCTGCGCACGAAGCGCGGCGGCGGCCTCCGGCGTCGCTCTGGCGCCGAGGATCCCGGTCGCCGGATCGCCCGGCACGAGCCGGACGAGGAAGAACGCCACGACCATCACCGCGACGGCGGA
>JAATFK010000067.1 GCA_015655225.1 Solirubrobacterales bacterium
CTGACCGGCCTCGGCTCGCGCCACCACGAGCGGGTCGACCACGCCGGGCGGACCGTCTGGCTCGGCGCCGACCGTCGCTACACCGGCCCCGAGTGCCCGCCCGAGATGCTCGCCGTCGGCGGCATCCCGATGGGCGACTACGCGCCCGTGCCGTGGCTGCAGTCCGACCGTGGCTACGCGCTCTGGCTGCACGGCGACGGGCCCGGGATGCGGTTCGACCTGGAGGACGAGGCGGTCGGCGCCTCGGCGCGCGCGGCGGCCGGCCCGCTGACGCTCGACGTGCTGCTCGACCGCACCCCGGCGGCGCGGCTGCGGCGCTACCTCGACGCCGTCGGGCGCCCCGCGCTGCTGCCCGAGTGGGCCTACGGGCACTGGAAGAGCCGCGACGTCTACGCCCACCAGCGCGACGTCGAGGACGACGTCGAGGGCTACGCGCGCAACCGGCTGCCGCTCGACGCGATCGTGATCGACTCGCCCTGGGAGACGCAGTACAACACCTGGGAGTTCAACCCGTACCAGTTCCCCGACGCGCCCGGCCTGATCGCCCGCATGCGCGCCGCCGGCGTCCGCACCGTCGTGTGGGTGACGCCGTGGATCAACCTCGAGTCGGCCGACGGGCAGATCCCGCCCGACCCCGACAGTCAGCGGCTCCACGAGGCGCCCGCGGAGACCTACGCGCCGGCCGCCGCCGCCGGCCACTTCGTGCGCACCGCCGACGGCGAGCCGTTCGTCGCCCGCTGGTGGATGGGCACCGGCTCCCCGATCGACTTCAGCTCGCCGGCGGCCGACGCCTGGTGGCGTGCGCAGGCGACGAAGGCGCTGGCGCTCGGCGTCGAGGGGATCAAGGCCGACGACGGCGAGGGCTACTACTTCCCGCCCGACGTCCGCTTTGCCGACGGCAGCAGCGGCGCCCAGTCCGCCTGGTCCTACGGCGGCCGCTACCGCGCCAGCATGCAGCGCGCGCTCGACGACGCGCATCCCGGCACCGGCGTCGTCTTCGGCCGCTCCGGCTGGAGCGGGCAGCAGGCGACCGGGATCCTCTGGGGCGGCGACCAGGCGTCGGACTTCTGGTCGTTGCGCGTGCTCGTCGCGGCGGGGCTGAGCGCGGCCGCGAGCGGCTTCTCGAACTGGTCCCACGACGTCGGCGGCTACCTCGGCGAACGGCTCGTCGCGCGCTGCCCGAAGGAGCTGCTGCTGCGCTGGGTCCAGTACGGCTGCTTCTCGCCGCTGATGCACTCCCACGGCCGCTTCCCGCAGGAGGCGTGGACCTACGACGACGAGACGCTCGCCGTCTACCGCGACTTCGTGCTGCTGCACGAGCGGCTCGTCCCCTACGTGCGCGCGGCGGCCGCGACGGCCGCGAGGAGCGGGCTGCCGATCATGCGGCCGCTGTCGCTCGCCGACCCGCCCGACCCGCGTGGCTGGACGCTCGCCGACGCCTACGGCTACGGGCCGGCGCTGTGGGTCGCGCCCGTGCTGGAGCGGGACGCGCGGGAGCGGGCGGTGACGCTGCCGCGCGGCCGGTGGCGCGACTGGTGGACCGGCGCGGAGGTCGACGGCGGCGGCGTGGTGGTCGCCGACGCGCCGCTGCACCGCATCCCCGTGTGGGTGCGCGAGGGCGCGATCGTCGTCACCTACCCGGCCGCGCACGTCGCCGCCGGCCTCGGCGACACGCCCGAGGCGGAACGTCCGCTGGAGGCGACGCTGTGGGGCAAGCCGCCGCTCGGGCGCACCGCCGTGCGGCTCGCGGACGGCACCCGGATCGGGTGGCGCCGCGGCCGCTGGACGGTCGAGGGCGACCGCGACGTGCGCTTCGTCGAGCGCTGAGCCCCCGGATCCTCAGGACGACGTGTAGAAGGGGTTCGGCAGTCTGTAGGTGCGCTCCGCGTAGCCGCCCGCGAGGTCGCTCAGCTGGTCGCCGACGTTCGCGATGATCGTGTAGCCGGACTGCTCGACGATGACCCGCTGGCCGGTCTTGTAGTCCGTGTTGGAGGCGGTCAGGTCGCCCTTGAACGAGAGCCCGCTCCAGCTCGTGTAGCCGACGCGGCGCAGGTTCAGCTCGGTCGCCAGCTCGATCAGCGGCGGCCGGGCGGTGATGAAGAAGATCGCCACGCCGCGGGCCTGGGCGTCGCGGTAGAGGTCGAGGATCGCGGGCATCGCGGTGTCCTGGCCGAGCGAGCTGGGGACGACGATCCCGAGCGAGCCGATCGTCGGGTCGCCGGTCGGGACGCCGATGTAGTTCGAGAGGGCGGTCTCGTCGAGGTCGAGCACGAGGGCGGTGCGGCGCGGGAGCGCGGCGCAGCCGGCGCGGGTGGGCTTCGCCGGGGTGCTCGGGGAGGTCGCGACCATCGCGTTGACGGTCGCGACCGGCAGGTGGGCGTGCTGGCAGGCGCGTGTCTCCTGCGCCAGCAGGGTCGTGGTGGTGTCGAGCCAGCGCTTCGCGGGAGCGGCGGCGGTCGCGACGTCGGCCGCGTACTGGCCGCTGGAGACGTACTGGCGCAGCGACTGCCCGCTCGTGGGCGTGGCGGCGCCGGCGGTCCCGGCGGCCGCGGCGCAGGTCGCGACCGCGAGCGCGAGGGCGAGCAGGGGGCGGATTCGGGTGGAGGGCATGGCCCGAGCCGTTCCCGCAGGCCCCGGGTCGCCTGTTGAGAGTTCGTGAACGGGTCGGCGCGGTGACCGGCCGGCGACGTTTAACAACTCGATCACGAGATCGCCGGGCGGCGCTCCTAGGTTGCCGGCGCATGGACGACATTCACGATCCCGAGCAGGCCGAGCGCCTCGAGCAGGTGGCGCCGGAGGCGGCTCACACACGCCGCGACTTCCTTCAGCGCACCGCCGCCAGCGCCGGCCTCGCCGCCGGGCTCGGGCTCGCGCTCCATCCCGACACGGTCCTCGCCCAGGCGGCGCAGGCCCAGAGCACGCCGCTGCCCTCGCCGCGGAACCTCCCGATCGACACGTTCGTCGTGCTGATGATGGAGAACCGCTCGTTCGACCACTACCTCGGCTGGATGCCGAACGCCGACGGCCGCCAGGCGGGGCTGACGTACAAGGACGCGCAGGGCGTCGCGCACCAGACCCACCGGCTGACGCCCGACTACCAGGGCGAGGGCCACCTCGACCCTGACCACTCGTGGACCGGCGGCCGCACCGAGTTCGACGGCGGCAAGATGGACGGCTACCTGAGAGCCGCGAGCGACGACTTCGCGATCGGCTACTACGAGGAGCAGGACCTGCCGTTCATCCCGGCGGTCGCGAGAGCGTTCACGACCTTCGACCGCTTCTTCTGCTCGCTGCTCGCCTCGACCTACCCGAACCGCGAGTACATGCACGCGGCGCAGAGCTACGGGCTGATGGACAACACGCTGCCGTTCTTCGGCGGCGGCCAGGTGCTCGGCTTCCCCGACACGACGATCTTCGCCGCGCTCGCGAAGGCGGGCGTCTCGAGCCGCTACTTCTTCACCGACATCCCCGTCTCGGCGCTGTGGGGCCTGCCGGGGCTGGCGCGCTCCGGCAGCGTGCAGGAGTACTACGAGCGCTGCGCGACCGGGACGCTCCCGGCGGTCTCGTTCGTCGACCCCGCGTTCATGGGGGAGGACCAGGGCACCTCCGGCGACGAGCACCCGTTCGGCGACGTGCGCGTCGGGCAGGCGTTCACCTCCGACGTCGTGCACGCGTTCCTCGAGTCGCCGCAGTTCAGACGCGGCGCGCTGTTCGTCGTCTACGACGAGTGGGGTGGCTTCTTCGACCACGTCCGCCCGCCGCACGTGCCCGATCCGCGCGCGTCGAGCGACCTCAACAGCGACTTCGGCCAGATGGGGATGCGGATCCCGGCGGTCGCGATCTCACCCTGGATCAAGCGCGGCCAGGTCGACCACAACGTCTACGGCTTCGAGTCGATCCTCTCGATGATCCGCTACCGCTACGGACTGCCGCCGCTGACGCTGCGCGACGCGTCGGCCGCGAACATCGCGCGCTCGTTCGACTTCCAGGGCAAGCCGCGGCTCGACGTCCCCGACCTGCCGACGCCCGCGCACATCATGAACGGCGGCACGAGCGGCCTCGGCTACAACCCGCTCGCCAGCCTCGCCGCGCACCGCCCGAAGGAGCACGACCTCGGGCGCCTGCAGTCCTCCGGCTACCTCGACCGGCTCGGCTTCACGTACCACCCCGCGACGCCGGCGCGGACGTTCCGGCACCCCTCGAAGATGGGGCTGACGCCCTAGCTCGATCTAGGCAGACGCGGGCTGCGAGACGCCGCGCAGGAGCGCGAGCGCACCGTCGCGCACGGTCGCGAGGTCGCGGCCGCGCTCGCGTCGCAGGTGGTGCAGCACCCCCGCGCTGATCGCGCCGAGCAGCAGGTCGGCGACGACCTCGGCGTCGATCGTCGGGTCGAGCTCGGCCAGCAGCGTGCGCACGTGCAGCGCGAGCGCGCCGTGGATCCGCATGCGGCTGCCGAGCACCGCCGCGCGGTCGGCCGCGACCGCGAGGTCGAGCTGCGCGTCCAGCAGCTCCAGCAGGCCGTCGACGAACGCCTCCAGCCGCTCGCACGGCGGCGCGCCCGGGCCGAGCGGCGGCGGTCCCGAGAGGAACCCGTCCTGGAACGAGCGCATCGACTCGTCCAGCAGCGCCTCGGTGAGGCCGGCGCGGTCGCCGAAGCGGCGGAACAGCGTGCCCTTGCCGACGCCGGCGGCGCAGGCGACCGCGTCCATCGAGGTCTCGCCCGCGCCGCGCGTCGCGAGCAGCTCGCGGGCGGCCGCGAGGATCCGCTCGCGGTTCGCGCTCGCGTCGCCGCGCTCGCGCCGCTGGCCGGCGAGCGGCAGCTCGGCGCGTGGGATCGGATCGGGGCACATGCCAGTCATCGTAGCGATGCGGACCGACAGTCCGCTTGTGCTACGGTGGCTCGATCAAGCGGACCGACGGTCCGCACCGATTCGAGGAGGCAGTCCATGGCCACGCAACCGCTCGACACGCCGGCGGAGCTCGGTCTCCCCACCGGAGTCTGGACGCTCGCCGCAGACGGCAGTCAGATCGGCTTCGCGGTCAAGACGATGTGGGGCCTGGTCGACGTCAGAGGCCGCTTCACGCGCTTCGACGGCGGACTGCGCGTCGCCCCCGAGGCCGCCTCCGCGCAGCTCTCGATCGACGCGGCGAGCCTCGACACGGGGCACAAGAAGCGCGACGAGCACCTTCGCTCCCCCGACTTCTTCGACGTCGAGCAGCACCCGCGCCTCACCTTCACGGCGACCGCGATCACCCCGCGCGCGGGCGATGGCCTGACGATCGCGGGCGACCTCGTCCTCGGCGCCCAGACGGCCCGCGTCCAGTTCCCGGTCGAGGTCCGCCGGGGCGAGCAGGGACGGCTGCACCTGAGCGCCGCGACGAGCATCTCGCGCGAGCAGGCGGGCATGAGCTGGAACCGCGCCGGGATGATCCGCGGCGACGCCCGGCTGACGCTGGAGCTGGAGCTGACGCCCGCTCAGGACAGCGCGGAGCGCAGCCCCGATGTCGCTGCTGACGTCGCCTAGCGAGACCCACGCGCCGGCGGCGCCGGCCGCCGACCCGGTGCCGGCCCCGCCGGCCGCGCCCGCGCCGGCCCCGGCCGCCGGCCCCGGGGTCGCGCCCGCCCCCAGCGGCGCCCCCGGCCCCTCCACCCGCCGGCGC
>JAATFK010000035.1 GCA_015655225.1 Solirubrobacterales bacterium
CCGGTGGGTCGCCAGCGGGATCGATGCGGCGCTGGTGTTGCCGGTCGTCTCGATGTCGCGGCCGATGAGCACGTGCTCGGGCAGCTTCAGCTGCTTCGCCAGCTCGTCGACGATGCGCATGTTGGCCTGGTGCGGCACGAAGGCGGTCAGGTCCTCCGGAGTGATGCCGGCGGTCTCGATCGCCTGACGCGCGACCTTCGCCATCTCCCAGACGGCCCAGCGGAAGACGGTCTGGCCGTCCTGGCGCATCGTCGGCCAGGCCTCGAGCTCGCCGGCCTTCATCTGCTGGTAGGTGCCGGTCATCCAGATGCTGGACCAGTGCGATCCGTCGGAGCCCCACACGGTCGGACTGATCGCCGGCTCGTCGCTCGGCCCCACGACCGCCGCGCCCGCGCCGTCGCCGAGCAGGAACGAGATGGAGCGGTCGGTCGGATCGACCAGGTCGCTGAGCTTCTCGGCGCCGATCACCACGACGTACTCGGCGAGACCGCTGCGGATGAGCGCGTCGGCCTGCGCGATCCCGTAGGTGTACCCGGCGCAGGCGGCGTTCATGTCGTACGCGGGAACCGTCCCCGCGCCGAGGCGCTCCGCGACGAGCGTCGACACGGACGGCGTCGCCACCCCGTTGCTGATCGTCGAGACGATGACCGCGCCGACCCGACTCGGATCGATGCCCGCCTTCGCGATCGCCTCGGCGCCGGCGGTGACCGCGAGGTCCGTGGCCGTGACGTCCTTCGACGCGCGCTTGCGCGTCACGATGCCGGTGCGCTGGCGGATCCACTCGTCGCTCGAGTCGATGGCGGCGACCAGGTCGTCGTTCGGCACGGTGAGGTCACCGCGAGCCGCGCCCAGGGCCAGGATGCGGGTGTACTGCGGGCCCGAGGCCTGCTTCAGCGTGGGGGTCACACGGCTCCGTCGTTGTCGATGAGGGCGCGCGCGGCGTCCAGGTCGTCCGGGGTCTTCACGGCCACGGTGGGCAGGCCCTTCAGGCCGCGCTTGGCGAGACCGACGAGGGCGCCGGCCGGGGCGAGCTCGACGAGACCGGTCACGCCGGCCGCGGCGAAGGACTCCATCGTGAGGTCCCAGCGCACCGGCGACGCGACCTGGCCGACCAGCAGGTCGACGAAGGCGCTCCCGGAGGCGACGGGCTCGCCGGTCTTGTTGGTCCAGATCGTGAGGGTCGGGTCGTGGGCCTCGACGCCCGTTGCGGCGGCGCGGAGCTCGTCGACGGCGGAGCCCATCCACGGCGTGTGGAATGCGCCCGCGACCTGCAGCGGGATCACGCGCGCACCGGCCGGCGGCTCTGCGGCGAGCTGCGCGAGAGCCGGGAGCTCGCCGGCGACCACGATCTGGCCGCCGCCGTTGAAGTTGGCCGGGCTCAGGCCCAGCTCGCCGAGCTTCGCGAGCAGCTCGTCCTGGTCGCCGCCGATGACGGCGCTCATGCCGGTCGCGGTCTTCGACGCCGCCTCCGCCATCGCGGCGCCGCGCACGGCCACGAGGCGCATCGCGTCGTGCTCGCTGAGGATCCCGGCGCCCGCCGCCGCCGCGAGCTCGCCGACCGAGTGCCCGGCGATGCCGGCGAGGGCGGCGCGGCGGGTCGCGGACCCGTCGAGCACCCCGCCCAGGGCGACGAGAGAGGCCGCGACGATGAGCGGCTGGGCGATCGCGGTGTCGCGGATGGCGTCGGCGTCGGACACGGTGCCGTGCGTCACGAGGTCGACACCCGCCGCCGCGCTCAGCGCCTCCAGATGCTCGGCGAACGCCGGGACCGCGATCCAGGGCTCCAGGAAGCCGGGGGTCTGCGAGCCCTGTCCGGGCGCGACGACGACGACACTCACGCCCTCCATCCTCTCAGCGCGGATGGCGCAGGGTCGAGCGGATCGGACCACAACTCGCCGGGATTGTTGTGGCGTGTCTCCAACACCTCGCGGTCGGGGCTCGGCTCTGTGCTGCTCGATCCGAAGGGAGGGGAGGGCGCAGCGGCTACCGCGATGCCCGGGTGGAGATCGACCCCACGATGAGCGCGGACTGCAGGATCAGCGCCTCGCGCGCCCCGGTCGCGTCGTATCCGATGATCTCGCTGATGCGCTTGAGGCGGTAGCGGACTGTGTTCGGGTGCACGAACAGCTCGCGCGCCGTGCCCTCGAGCGAGCGACCGTTGTCGAGATAGGCCCAGAGGGTCGTCAGCAGGTCGCTCGAGTGCTCCTGCAGCGGCTTGTAGACGCGGTTGATGAGCGCGGACCGCGCAAGCGGGTCGCCGGCGAACGCCCGCTCCGGCAGCAGGTCGTCGGCGAGCGCCGGGCGGGGGGCGTTGCGCCAGGCGCGCGCGACCGCGAACCCTGCGAGGGCGGCCTTCGCGCTCCGGGCCGCGTCGACGAGCGACGGGACTTCGTGACCGAGCACCAGGTGACCGGGACCGAACCCGGGCTCGAGCTGCGCGGCGATCTCGAGGAACGGCATCGGCTCCCGGCCGTCGAGCTGCTCCTCGGCGGCCTCGGTGCGTCCGATCACGAGAACGAGACGACTGCCCTGGACCCCGATGAGCACGTCCGCGTCGAGGTGTCGCGCGGTGCGCCGCAGCTGGTCGACGTCGAGCATCTTCGGGGCCGTCCCCACGAGGACGCTCACCGCGCCGTGTCCGTTCCAGCCGAGAGCCGCGATCCGGCTGGGCAGCTCGCTGTCGTACTCGCCGGTGAGGATCGAGTCGACGACGAGCGCCTCGAGCCGTGCGTCCCAGAGCCCCCGGGCCTCGGCCGCGCGGGCGTAGACGTCGGCGGCCGCGAAGGCGATCTCCCGCGAATAGAGCAGGATCGCGTCCTTGAGCGTCTCGTCCGCGTCCTTGCGCACGCGCTGCTCCACGGTCTCGACCGTGACCCGGATCAGCTGGAGGGTCTGCTGCAGGCTGACAGAGCGGAGCAGCTCCCGGGGCGCGGCGCCGAACACGTCGGCCGCGATCCACGGGATCGACTTCGGGTCGTAGAACCAGGAGATGAAGGCGCTGATGCCGTTCTGCGCGACGAGCCCCACCGCGCTGCGACGGCCCGGGGGCATGTCGCGGTACCACGGCAGCGTGTCCTCGAGACGCTTGAGCGTCGCCGTGGCCAGCTCCCCCGAGAGGGTGCGCAGCCAGGCGAGGGTCTGCGCCTTCGTGCGCTCCGTCATCGGATGTGAGAGTAGCCCCTGCCCTAGCTCTCGCCGCCTGCGGACCCGCTCGTGCCGGCGGTCACGTCGTGCAGGCGGTACTTCTCGATCGCCTGGGCGACGGCCGACGGGTCGACCTGTCCGCGGCGGGCGAGGGCCTGCAGCGTGCGGACCACGATCGACGGTCCGTCGATGTAGAAGAACCGCCGCGCCGCCGGGCGCGTGTCGCTGAAGCCGAAGCCGTCGGCGCCGAGCGTGAGGTAGTCGCCGGGCACGAACGCGCGCACCTGGTCGGGGACCGCGTGCATGTAGTCCGAGACGCCGATGAACGGGCCCTCCGCGCCCTGCAGCTTCGACCACAGATACGGGATCCGCGGCGCCTCGCCGGGGTGCAGGAAGTTGTGCTCGTCGGCGGCGACGCCGTCGCGGCGCAGCTCCGTCCAGGAGGTCACGCTCCAGACGTCGGCGGCGACGTTCCAGTCGCGCGCCAGCAGCTCCTGCGCTTCGAGTGCCCACGGCACGCCCACGCCGGAGGCCAGCAGCTGCGCACGC
>JAATFK010000014.1 GCA_015655225.1 Solirubrobacterales bacterium
AAATGGATCTGCTTGTCGCTCAGCGAGCCGAGCTGGAGCGTGAGCGCCACGAGGCTGCCCGCGACGGGCGCGGTCGTCGGATAGTCGGTGCCGGCCGTGGCGACCTCGAGCGCTGTCGTCTTCGTGACGACGAAGCAGCTGGCGGGACAGCTGGTCGTCGCGGGAACCGTGCTGGAACCCAGTTCGTACGTCTTAGCGGAGACGGCTGGGGCGGCTGCGCCGAGCGTGCAGGCGAGCGCGGCCATGCCAAGGAGAATGCGCTTCATGGCCTCATTCAACACGAAGCGGGGGCGGAAGTACCGCTTCGTGACCGCTGCGGGTCCGCTTCGTGCTATGCGCGCAGCTCGGCGCCGACGGCGGCGATCGCCGCCAGATCGCCCGCGACGGGCTGCCACGGGAGCCGCAGCGGATCGTCCGCGTAGCGCGGAATCACGTGCATGTGGAAGTGGAAGACGGTCTGCCAGGCGAGCGCGCCGCACGAGTTGAGCAGGTTGACGCCGTCGGCGCCGAGCCGTTCCGGCACCCGCTTCGCGACCCGCTGCGCGGTCAGCGCGACCGCCTGCAGGTCCTCCGCGTCGATCTCCAGCAGGTCGCGCGCGTGGTTGCGGGGGATCACGAGGGCATGGCCGCGCGTCGCCGGGGCGATGTCCATAAACGCGATCGTGCGCTCGTCCTCCTCGACGATCGTCGCCGGCAGCTCGCCCGCGACGATCTTGCAGAAGATGCAGTCCGGGTGGCTCGCCATGGGGGGCAGCTTATCCAGGATGGCCCTTGGGCCGCCGCGCCGAACCGGTAGCCTCACCTGCCGTGCCCGACCACCACCAGCTCCGCGACACGATCGCCCACCTCGCCGCGATCGACCGTCCCTCGGCGTCACCCGGCGAGCACGAGGCGGCCCGCTGGATCGCGGCGCGGCTGCAGGAGTTCGGGCTGGTCGCCGAGGTCGAGGAGGAGCGCGCCCACGGCGGCTACTGGTTCCCGCTCGGGATCCCGAACGCGCTCGCCGGCGCCGCCGGGCTGCTCGCGCTGAGAGCGAGCCGCGGCGGACGTGGCCGGCGCGCCAGGCGCGCCCTCGCCACCGCGGCCGGCGCCTTCGCGGCGACCGCGATCTGGGACGACGTCGGCGGCGGCGCGCTCTGGTTCCGCCGCCGCTTCCTCCCCAGCCGCCCGACCTGGAACGTCGTCGCCGAGGCCGGCGACCCCGACGGCGCCCGCACGGTCGTGCTCGTCGCCCACCACGACGCCGCGCACTGGAGCCTCCTCTTCCACCCGGGCGTGATGCCGTTCTTCGGCACCCGCTTCCCGAAACTGCTGGAGCGCGCGCAGACCTCCCCGCCGGTGATGGCGCCTGTCTTCGCCGGCCCGGTGCTGGTCGCGCTCGGCGCGCTCAGCGGGAACCGCAGGCTGCTGGCGGCCGGCGTCGCCGTCTCGCTCGGCTCCGCCGCGACGTTCGTCGAGATCGGCTCGCGCGATGCCGTTCCCGGCGCGAACGACAACCTCACGGGTGTCGCGACGCTGCTCGGGATCGCCGCCGAGCTGGCCGAGCGCCCGGTCGAGGGCTTGCGCGTGCTGCTCGTCTCGACCGGCTCGGAGGAGAGCCTGATGGAAGGGATGCAGGCGTTCGCGAAGCGCCACTTCCCGCGCCTCGACACCGCCAGCACGCACGTCGTCTGCGTCGACACGGTCGGCTCGCCGCACCTCGCGCTGATCGAGGGCGAGGGGATGCTGTGGATGCGCGACTACCCCGACGACTTCAAGGACCGCGTCGAGGCGTGCGCGGACGCCTCCGGCGTCGAGCTGCGCCGCGGGATGCGCTTCCGCAACTCGACCGACGGGCTGATCGCGCTGCGCGCCGGCTATCCGACCGTCTCGATCGGCTCGGTCGACGACTTCAAGGTGCCGGCGAACTACCACTGGCCGACCGACGTCGCCGCGAACGTCCACCACCCGAGCGTCGAGGACGCGATCGCGCTCTGCACGACGATCGTGCGCGACCTCGCGGCGGCGCCGCCCGCCTAGCTTCCGCCGCTCGC